>JAIRLW010000322.1 GCA_031259095.1 Planctomycetaceae bacterium
ATGCCGTTTACGTTTCTTCCGCATGAAAGCGGTGACGGTCCGCCGCCGGTTCCGCCGCCGCCGCCGCGAACACGTATTGAACCGGATAAAAACAAAGTAAAGCATGAAATTTCGTTTCCGAATGTAATTCGTATTGACCGTGTTTATCATACACGTCTGACGCTTGATTTTGACAAGATGAAACCGTTGATACTTGATCCGTTAGATTCAATTACGGAAGCGGAACTTGTACCGATGTTGAACGGCAAACCGAATCCTGCCGCGTTGACGGAAATTGATCTCAACAATACCGCTGACAACTTCCGTCAGCAAACACTCATTTTTACAATTGCCGCGAGAATTTACAACAGCGAAAAAAAACAGACGTGGAAAGGTTCTGTTGAATCATTTATTTTGCAGCTTATTGAACTTGTTGAAACATTTATTCGTTCAAATAAATTGCAGATCAAAAATCCTGATTTTAACAAAGATGAATTACGGCGGCGTGTACTGATCATGCTGAACATTGGCAAGGTTATTCAATATATTATGCATGAGGTACGTTCGGAAAATACGGAGGAGTTGATACTGGTCTTCGACAGAGAGAAACCGATTCGTTCGACTTCCGACGTTCGAACTTGGTGGACAACCAAATATGCCGAAGCAATGGAAAAATCGCACATTAATTTTACTGTATTCGACAGCATCATGGAATTTCACGACGCCAAAAAAATTAACGATTACAAAAATGTTGATTCTTTTGTCAAGAATGATCATCTTGGTTTTTCTATTTTGTACAATTATCAAGGAGTTATCCGCAAATACATTCCCGACTTTATTGTTTGTTTCAAAAATAACACAAAACTTATTCTTGAAACCAAAGGACGTGATACCGATCAAGACAAAACCAAACGTGAATTTCTCAATGAATGGTGCAAAGCAGTCAATCAGGATGGACGTTTCGGAAAATGGAATTGGAATGTGTCGTTTGATCCCAACGATATACCTAAAATCCTTTCCGATACAGCGAAACAATAATAAGGAACGCAAAGATACGAAATTTTAATAATAAAAATTACCATGAAACTGTACGCATTTACAACTTCTGAAATTTCCAAACACAACGGTTATCTCAAAATCGGCGAGACCAACGGAGATGTTGAAAAACGCGTCGATCAGGAATGTCACGAACTTAACGTTCAAAAAGAAATTGTTTGGCGCGACGCTGTTATTACGGAACGTTCTCATATTGACAAAATGATTCACCGTTATTTAGTCAATCAAGGTTTTCAGATTCAACAATTCGACACAACCGGTCAAGATACCAAATGGGTACAATGTACTGTTGCGGATGTGGCGAAAGCGTTTGCCATCGTTAAACAACAACTCTACAACGATGAAATTCAACGTCAAAATGTTTGTAATGAATTTTACGAAAAAATCCGCAACTGGTTTTACTGGACAGCGAAAACGGGTAACGGCTCCCCAAAAAATCTAACACTGTCTGTAGCCGAACCAGAATACACGTTGCGACTAATTGTTCGGTTGTTGTTGTGTTTCTTTTTGCAAGATAAGGGAATCATTCCAAAAGAACTATTTGATAAAACTTTTATTGAACAAAATCTCAAAGAAGATGAAGAATATCGTTATTACAATGCAATTTTACGCAACTTATTTTTTCATTGTCTCAATACGCCCATCAGAGATCGCAGCGAAGTCGAACATAAAAAATTGTTCAAAAATATCCGCAACATTAAAGAGCAATTTCAAAAAGTTCCGTTTCTCAACGGCGGTTTATTTTATGAACACTCCGGCGATGACTTGCCGTTGAACCACGAACATTTTTTTTCGGAATTGACAACCCGATACATTCTTGAACTTGGTGGTAATTATAAAGTTGAGGGTATTATTCGCATTTTATCACAATATCAGTATAAACTTTCAATAGATGATTTATTTGATAGGGAATACACGCAAACGGTTGATCCTGAATTTATCGGTAAAGTATTTGAAAGTCTTTTGGCATGTATTGATGCGAACACCCAAAAAAATCGGCGTAAAACTACCGGCAGTTTTTATACGCCGCGTGAAATTGTTGATTATATGGTTGGTAAATCGTTGGACGCATATTTGCAGAACGACTCAGGAAAGGATTTATTGCAATGTAAAGTTCTTGATCCTGCTTGCGGTTCGGGAGCATTTCCTTGCGGCGTGATGAATGAAATCATCCGGCGAATTGATCCCGATAAACAATTTTCGCAACAAGAACGTTATCGTAAAAAATTAAAGATTCTACAAAATGTTATTTATGGAGTCGATATTCAACCTATGGCGGTACAGATTACCACTCTTCGTATGTTTTTATCTCTTATTCAAGAAGTGATTCCCGATAAGAAAAAAGAAAATTACGGAATTGAACCATTGCCTAATCTTGAAACGAAATTTATTTGTGCGAATGCGCTTATCGGGTTGGAAAAAGAAAAACAGAGATTTCTTGTTTCGCCGTCGATCAAAATTGCGGTTGAAATGTTAAAAAATAACCGCGACCAATATGTAACAGCCAGTACGCTACAGGATAAACAAAGGATACAGGAATATGATGAAAAGTTACGACATTCCTTTTCCCAACTACTTGAAACAGAAACAATTTTTTCTCACGATACTGTTGAACATTTATTAAAGTGGAATCCCTACAACCAAACTAAAGCATCGCCATTTTTCGATCCGCAATGGATGTTTGGTATTACGGATGGTTTTGATATTGTGATCGGCAATCCGCCGTATGTAAGCGCGCCTACAATGGTTGATACCAACCCACAAGGACGACAAGCAGTTATTGATTCAAAACGTTTTACTACACTATACCAAAAATGGGATTTGTATATTCCTTTTATGGAATTTGGTCTCCAATTACTGAAAGAAAACGGATTATTGACAATGATCGTACCCTATCCTCTAACCAACCAAACTTATGCAAAAAAAATGCGGGAATTGATTGTCAATAACTATAACTTAATCGAAATAGTCGATTTGAACGGAACCAAAATTTTCGAAAATGCCACAGTAAGTAATTGTATTCCTTTCATATTAAAATCAAAGCCGAATAAAAATTGTTACATATCGCATATCAATGAACAAAAAAAGATCACACATACTTTCAAGCAAAATTATTCTAATTTAGTACAAGACGACAAAACATCCGTATGGAATCTTACAAAAGAAAAAAGAGAAACAAACCGACATTCCGGGATGAATGTGTTGGGAGATTTTTGTTATATCAGCGTAGGGATGGTACTCAATGCCGATGAGAAAACGGCAAGAGGCGAGTTCACCAAAGACGATTTAATAAGCGAAACATACGACAAAATACATTGCAGAAAATATATTGAAGCAAAAGATATTGAAAGATACGTGGTTAAAAAAATTCATTATCTTGAATATAATACAGAACGTTGTCCCGATAAATTAAGACGACCGACTTTTAGAGAATTATATGAATTACCTAAATTGATGTTTAATCGTTTGGGAAATTTACAGGTATTTTTAGATAGTGAAACAAGATTCTTACACAGTGATTCTATGTTTTCCGCCATTCTATGGAAAGACTTAAAAGAGGTTGACAATAAGAGCATATCGGCAAGCGTGAAACGATACTCAAAACATTCACGCAAGGAAATGGAGTTGTGGTCAGAGACAATTGATTTACGTTATTTATTGGGAATATTAAACTCTAAATATGCTTCGGTTCTGTTGTCCAATCTTCGCGGCGGCGACTATCATATTTATCCTGAACATTTACGAAATTTACCTGTTTCCAAGACTTCATTAAACCAACAACGGTTTATAAATTCTCTTGTTGATCAAGTCCTTTCAATGAAAAAGAAAAATCCTATGGCGGACACGTCCGATCTGGAATCACAAATTGACGCTATCGTTTTTTTATTGTACGGATTGACGGAGTCAGAGATGATAAATGTTTTGTTGTCAATGCCACTGGTGAGCGAATCAGAACGCCGACGAATTCAAGCCCATTACAAAGATTATAAACGTAAACAATAATCTATTGGATAGTAAACTTTCTTTTGATACGCGACAACATTATTTGTAATATTAAATTGAAAATTCGAGTTGCGAAGACTCCGGTTTTTAAGAATTAAAACTTTATCAAACAATTACGATATTATGATTGAAAAAGTAACAATAAAAAATTTCAAAGCAATCCAATCTGCAACGATTAAACTTACAGATTTATCAGTTTTCGTAGGCAATAATGGCAGCGGAAAGAGCAGTGTTATTGAGGCGTTACAAATATTGCAAAACGTACTACTTTACGGACTGTCCAACGCATTTCAAAATCGTTGGTATGGTCTGGAATACGTACATAACGTAACAAATAAAAAAAGCACAGATGACAAATTATTCGAAGATGATATTGAAATCAACATTCAGGGAAAAATTAAAAAAGACAAATTCGATTATAAGGCTTGCTTTAATGCAATTCCCAATGGTGATTTATATTGGATAACACACGAAAGCCTTTTAGAAAATAAAACCATAATCTATAAATTGGGAGAACCTGATAAATTGAGTAATCAACTTCAAACCAAACTGATATTGGCAGACAATAATGATCCATTTGCAATTATTTTACGAAACTATATTACTTCATGGCAATTCCTCTCACTGGAACCGGAACGAATGTACTTCCCAACTCATCGTGATTACAGTACAGAAAATGTTCGCTTAAAAAATACGGGTGAAAATCTTGCTGATTTTTTTCGCCGATTACAAGATAATTCTTCATTGAGTAATCTTATTATCGATAAATTGCGTTACGTATTGCCGGATTTGATTGATGTTGCTGGCGGAGAGATTCCTGTTCAAAAAATGGTTTATCTTTTTTTGGCAGAGCGTCATCACAATGATCGGCTTCCCAGTTGGCTTTTCTCTTCCGGTACGTTACGAATTTTGACCTTTTTGGCTTTACTCAATAGTGAAACACCGCCACCGGTATTGTTTATTGAAGAGATTGAAAACGGCTTAGATCCGCGAACTTTAAACTTGCTTGTTGAAGAATTCCGCGGTTTGATGCCTCAACATCAATTTATCGCAACAACACATTCGCCTTACTTTTTAGACCTCGTTGATTTGAAACATATTATTGTTGCCGAACGCGACGCGGGTGAAACAGAATATTATCGTCCCAATGACGACAAACGGCTAAATGATTGGAAAGAAAAATTTTCCGCCGGAAACCTTTACACTATGAACAAATTATCACGAAAATGAAATTAGGTCTTATACTCGAATGTCCGAGCCAAGGAACCGATCATCTGGTGTACGAATATATAATTAAAAAACTACGCCAGAATATCGAAGTTGATGTTGTAGGTTTAAATAACAAAAAAAATTTAATAGTCCAATGTGGCAATATAGCAAAGTTGTTATTTGATGTAGATCATTGCAATCAAGTTGTCATCTTATGGGATTTAATACCGCGATGGAAAAATGAAAAAGCGTGTCGTAAAGATGATGTTGATGCGATTAGAAAAAATTTAGAGGCGGCTAAGGTTGATCAATCCAAAATTAAACTGAATTGTATCGAACCGGAGTTGGAAGGTTGGATTATTGCCGAAGGTTCTGCACTTACAAAATACAAAGAAAAAATTTGTCAACGTCCAGTTAGAAAATTTCATGGTAGAAAAGTATCATCAAAATTTCAAGACAGTAAAAAAATTATAACCAAATATTTGGGCAAAACATACAATGGTATTGTTGAAGCAATTAAGATAACAGAGAAGATCGAAGATTTCGGGAAAATTGCCCGTAAGCATAAGTCTTTCGCGCGGTTTAAAACATTTATCGAACAATTGCAAGATACCTGACAATTGGGAAAACATTAACCACACAGAGAAAATAATGTATAAGAATATCTGGTCAGATAAAACCACCTAAATATAATTCCCCATGAAACTATACGCTTTCACAACTTCTGAAATTTCCAAGCACAACGGTTATCTTAAAATCGGCGAAACTAACGGCGATATTGATAAACGTGTTGAGCAGGAATGTCATGAACTTAATGTTCAAAAAGAAATTGTTTGGCGTGACGCGGTGATTACGGAACGTTCTCATATTGACAAAATGATTCACCGTTATCTGGTCAATCAAGGTTTTCCGATTCAACAATTCGATGTTACCAGTAAAGATACGGAATGGATTAAATGTACAGTTACGGATATTGAAAAAGCGTTTGCTGTTGTCAAGCAACAACTCTACAACGATGA
>JAIRLW010000358.1 GCA_031259095.1 Planctomycetaceae bacterium
TTGATTTATTTGTTACAAATTATGTCAAGAATAGTTGGGTCTTTGATTTTGTTGTCTTCGGCGAGGAGCAATATTTTTGATACAATTTCAGCGGTTTTGGGATCATCGTCAATAAACGGTAAAAATAAACGTCCGCGATGTTGCGAATGAACCGGTAAAATCGTTAACGAACCACCAGCCATTATTTGAACTTCACCGCTGCCAAGATGAATGGTGTATTCGCCAAGCGTTCCTTTGACCATTGCGTGCGATTTTTTTAGCGTAACATTTTTGAGTTTTACCAACCGGATTGTTTCTTCCAAAATTGTTGCACGCATTTCAACAGTTGAGAGCGACGCTTCGGGATCGACGCCGCCGACATGCGCAACACTAACCACCAAATCCAAATCCCGCATCACCTCCGAAAAAACAACCGCCGGAATTTTCGTAATCGGTATCAACTCCAACGTCCGACGATCAACAAATTCAATCTTCTCAATCGTCGGCGGCTCAATATCCGACGGCGTAAACCAGTCAGCGTAACAATAAAATTGAACCATCACATCCAATTTGTAAAAAACTTTTTGAAAACCTAAATCAGGATCAATCGTCCAATTCCGGCTTTTCAGTAACGCAACCGTTTTCGACGGTTGAACCTGATGACCGGCGTAACGATTTGAATACGTTTTGACCTTCTTTTCGTCGGCGTTGGGCAAATATAATTCGCGGAAAACTTGTTTGAACGGCTGCACAATCTCACGTTCAAAAATTACTTTCTGAAATTCTTTCCAAACTTTTGACTCGAATAAATGAACCGGATGAGCAATCACTACCCGATCTGTTGATTTCAATTTTTTCGTTGCACCAATCTTGCCGTCAACATCAATCAGTTGTCCGTCCGCGAAAAATCCGAAATTGTTTACGTTGCGGTAAATCAGTTTCGATAAAATCGGTTTAATTGCCGGATTTTGCGACAAATTACAAAGTTCGTCAACCGTAAATTCCGATTCAAATTGCATTGACTTTTCAAAATTCGCACGGACGTTACGGAATTGATCGCGGAATGTTTTGACAACCCCTTTGAGTTCCTCAACGTAAGCATGTTTTTTGAGTTTCGACGGAACATCTTTTAATTCCGTTCCGTCTTCTTTGACACTGCAAATTGAAGGTTTGCCGAAATCGTCAATCACTACCGACAACTCAAAACCTTCAACCTTTTTCGGAACAATATATTTGACCAACTCCCTTGACCTTTCCGTTTCCATTGCCCAAATAAAACGGTCAACATCTTCATAACCGGCAGAACGAGCAAGATTCTGAAACGCAATTTCACAAGTTTTACCTTCGGATTCCTTGCGTTGTTGTCCGAATTTTTTGCTTTCGTTCAGAAATATTTGAATAAAATTGTAACGTTCCAATTGTTCTTTCTCGCCGGCGTTGCCTTTTTTTAACGGCAAAAGAGAATAGGCAAGCAGATTGTCTTTGTTGCGTTTTTCTGCAACCGATTTTTTCACGTCGGCAATATTCAATTTTCCTCGCAATGCGTCGGCGAATATTTGTGCGCGCCTGTGATTGTTTCCGCTTGTGATATATTTTGCGGCATCGTAAACCATTTGAAAACGTTTTTCGCCCAACGTTTTGTAAGCGTCGTTGAACCAATCAATATCAAACGCACCGTCTTTGAAATGTTGCGGTGAAATCGGAGAATATCGTGCAATAATTGATTCTTTCGTTTCGCTCATGGATTCGTTGATGTGGGCGTGAAAATACCAACACGCCGAAGTCAAACCTTGCCAACCCAAAAATTCTTGTACAAGATCAATCCATTGCGGCGCGTACATTGCCGCTTCGAGTAAACGTTGTTCGGGAATATCCGCAAACAATTTTGGATCAGCGTTGTCTTCCGGCTCGCAAGCCCGCAAAAGTGAACTAAAAACATCACTCCGTGAATCACTTGACCAAATATAACCGCGAGTAAACGGTGTTTTATCCATCGCTTTAAGAATCTGTACAAAATATTTAATCCCTTCAAAATGTTCAATCATTGTTGCAAAACTACTTACTTCTGTTGGAGTATCGCCGCGTGGGATTTCTATTTCGAGAATACGTTCAATCACTTTGGGAAGTAAATTTTTAAAGTATGGATATTCTGAAGGATCACCTTTTTTCGCATAAAAAGCTCGTCGAAAATTACTACCCGAAGAGATCGATTGCACCACCGACTGAAAAGTGCTTTGACAATTATTTCTGATCAACATCTCACGTAACAACTCTTCATCATCAATCAAATTTAGTGCCCGCACTTTTTCAAGAGTTTCAATTGGCGGGGCTATCTCATGGTAGTAATTCGAGACTTCGTAAAATTTGTAAAAAATATTAAAGCGTTCTTCAAACCCTACGAAATCGTCGGATGTTGTACGGCAAAATGTGAGTGGTACTCGAATCGGTGGAATCGGAACATTGATATTGAACAAGGTTCTTTGATCATCATTGATACTAAAGAATTGACTAGCATTGGAAAAACAATGTTGTGTAAAAAGTTTTTTTGGTGTTGCGTTATAAATTCCCGATAAAATATCCACAATAAAATCAGTTTTTTCTTCAATCGAAAGATTTTCATAAAATACATCAATTAGATCCGTAATAAGTTTGATATAACGATATTTTTTACCTCTCAGATCATTACAATATTGTTTCATCTTTTCATGATTCCAGCAAACGGAACGAAACCATCCTGTAAAATCGGAAGCGTATTTTTCATATTTCCCTTTTCCATTACAAAATTTTTCAAATTCGTCATACTGATAGATTGATGCGCTCTTTATAACGATATCTAGCAACACAATATCTTGGGCTGTTAATTTTTGTTCTGTATAAAATTTTTGCCAGACATCATTTAAAATATAATTTTCCAGTTTTACTATTGGTGCGTCAATGTACTGATCGCCGTACTTTTTCTCCCGCTCTTCCGATGAATTGACAAACAGTAAAGATTGCGAAGAACCAAGTACAACTGTTTCAACAGTGTCACGATACCAATGGTATCCGGTGTATTCATAATCGCGGTATTCGTGTATCAAATTATCAAGAGCAATAAGGATTTTTTCCAATCGCGGCATTTCTTTAACAAAAATATCGGCGAGTAATGTTTTTGATTTTTTGGGTTCGGGAATATTGGGTTTTCCGTTTGGGTTACACAAACCGAAACCGTTTTCTTTGGTGTATTCGTTTTTTTTCTTTTCGGCGATTTTTTGCACTAAAATCTCTTCGGCGGCGGATTTTTTTGTTCCTTTTTTCTTTTCGCTTCCCGCCAATATCAGAGCGGTCTGTTTGCAAGCGGAAACAACAGCCGCATATTCCTTTTTATCTTTTGCCAATTTTTCCGCTTGATCAATCAAATCAAGACCCGCAAGACGTTTTTGTTCCTCTTTTGAATTGAGCAGCCGTTCAATACTTTTTTGCAAATGTTCCGGCGGTTGTTTCACAATTAGCCCGATAATATCAATACGGATTTTAGCGTCTTTGAACCGAAGAGCGGCTTCAATTGTTTCATATTCTTCGGGCGTGAGAACAACATCTTTGAACACACCGGTAATCTTGTCGCGATAATAACCCCAATGTGTATCACAAAAAAAGTCAACCAACACTTTTCGATGTATCGGATTGTCCAATTTTAAAATTGATGTAACCAATTTATTTTTTATGGACGTATCCATTTTAGAAATGTGAGACAAAAGCATCTGGACGTCAGCGTCTTTTTGTCCAAGAATGATAGCGCAGGAAACCATTGCGTCAATAAAATTATTGGCGGAGAGACGGCGTATGTTTTCATTGAAAGCGTCCGGTTCAAACCGCGTTTCTTTTTTCGGAGTCGATTCGGCAAGTTGATTTAATCGTACAAAAACTTTTCGCACTTCATCATCGCTGAGTCGGCATTGTTCAAAACGATTGCCGGAATACAAACCATAAGAAAACAAATAAATGTCATTATCATCGGCATCTTCAATATTTTTTTCTGAAAATGTTTTTTGTAATGCTTCAACTCTACGGTTTCGCAATTCATCCTTCAACACTAAATTAAGCATTGCAATTATTTGAACCCAAAGTTCGGAATCATTTTCGTTAAGCATTTCGAAAATAATCTCTTTCATTATCCGATGGTTCTGGGTTTGCCAAAGAAAATGCAGCGCAACAATTTGTTTGTACTTCTTGCTGCTTTTAACAAGTTTAAGCAATGTTTTTTGTACATCGATAATTTCACGCAACCCGATTCCCCAAAGCGCAACATAAATTTCAACAGCATCATCACTGTCAAGTAATTGATCGATATTCGCTTTATTGACGGCAACATCGGCGGCAATTTCAAGAGTTTTACGAATTGTCTTTGGTCGAAATTCTGCGGTCTGTAATCCCATCCACGTACCAATTGCGCGAACAATAGACGAGAATCGTTCAAGATTATTGTCAAGAATAATTTTGATAATATAACAAAAACCTTCGATAGAACATTCATCACACGCTTCAACAATCGTTTGCCGCAAACCTTCCTGTAACTTCGCCGCCTTCAGCAAATCACCAACCCATTTATGTGCGTCCGTATTGCGGCTGATAAGGATTCCGCGAATGATTTCTTGAGTCAACATTCCGGTATTGTTGTCATCGTAAATAATTTCTTTAATACGATTCGTAACAAATTCGTCGTGTTCGTCAAGATCGAGAGCAATCAGATTTTGTATCAAAACAGACATTGTAATTTGACGCCAGACATTCTCTGTAAACGCATCTTGTTCCTGTGTATCAAAATACTCTTTGTGCGGCGATTTAATGTAAATGTTGAGATATGTTTCAAGACTGAATCCCATAACCGTTAATTTGAAAAAAGCGTTAATCAGGTTTAACCCTTTTTTAAAATAAAGAGCGGTTTCTTTTTTTGTACGAAAAGAACGTCTATTCCAACCGCTTTGGTAAGTCGCAATCGTGAGTCTGTTCCAAAGTTTTTCGAAACGTTTTACATTCTCCTTGCCGAAAAAGAACGGAATCAATTCGGCACGATTACCGGAAAAAACTTCGTCGAGTTGTGTTTTTCCGTCGAATAGCAACCAACCAAATTTTTCGCTGCTATTATTGATTCTTTTAAAATCCTTTCCATTTAGTAACGTACTGATAAACCGTTCCGCAATTTCCCGATTTTCCTTTTTAAGTTTCGGGATTGAATTTTTCAATTCATTGACGCGGGCTTCAAATTTTTCTTCGAGAGTCATTGTATTTTCCTTTCAAAAAAAAAGGGAGAAATGTTTAGTGTTCTATTTTTAGTAACCTATTCACAATTTACCATGAGCGTCCGGCTAACATGGTTAATCTTATAAACGTTAACGTATTGCCGTTGTTAAAAGTAGTCATGCCGTCAAGATCAATGAGTTCGTTATCGCCGCAAAAAACACGGAATAACCCGTCTTCAAACGCCAACAACACCGCCTCAACCGCTTTATCAGGGTCTTGCTCTTTGTCGTTATATTTGGCGTCAAAACCAACTTTTCCCGTTTCCGCAACAATTTCAAGATCAATTTCCGTATTGGGCTCCGTATTGGGATTATCATGGTTGCTGCGGTTATGGTTGGTCAGATATTTTGTCCAATTTCCGGTTTCGTTTTTTTGGTTGAAGTTTTCAACACGTTCACGAACAATACGGACAAGGAGTTGGCGAAGAGTCTGCACGGTTTCAGGAATTTCGATTGCCTGCTTTTCGATAACAGGTTTACGTTTCCCAATCTGCTTGATTTGTACAAAAAGTTGAGTCATCTTTTTTTGAAACTGTTCATAAAAAATACGGACTGAAAATTCCGTTAATTTTTAACCTCAAAGAATACAGTATCAGTAAATTGTAATGTTTACAAACCGCCTGTCAATATTCGCAACAATACCCCAAAATGTAATATATCAGTGGAATTTTTATTTTGTGATCACCTTCATGATATTTTTCCTACGCCCTGAAAGGGCAATATAAGCCAGCCCTACCCAACGGGTAGGGTTCAAAGTCTCACAACAGTTTCGCCCTGAAAGGGCAAAATAGCCGTTTGATTCACAAGATAT
>JAIRLW010000367.1 GCA_031259095.1 Planctomycetaceae bacterium
CCGCTGCCGCAAGCAGGATCAAGTATGGTGCAACGAAGAATCGCATTTTCCGTATCAATATTAGTATTATTTGTTGCCGTCAAATACGCATCAAGACTTTCGTTGAGCATATAGTCAACGATTTCGCGCGGAGTGTAATAACTGCCGGTAACTTTGCGGCGCGATTCGTTGCTGTCCGCGTCAATACAAGCCAGCAGACTCTCAAACATTTTACCAATAAATTCCGGATCAATAAATTCAGAACTATCCGTTTCGTCCAATGTATATTTGTATTGAGAAAGAATACGGATAATACCCGCAACAGGATAAACACCGCCAAGTTCTTTAATGGTTTTGGGTAACGGTTCAGAAAAAAAGTAACCGTTATCAATCGCAAAATTATCGTTTGGGTGTTCGTTAAACAATCCGCCGTTAAGGAACGGAATTTTTTTGTGTAACGGTTCTTTAATTTTATTGTAATGCAATATCAAGTTACGGTTTTCAAGTTCACCGCGTTTGTTTTGCGGCGTACCGAGACTGTAAAAAAAGAGGTTGCGGATAATTACCTGATAATAACGACAAGCATTTTCTTTCAGATTTTCGTCAATAAAATTTTCGTCAAAAAGACACGCCGGAACAAGTCCTTTTTCTTTGAGGAAAAAAACAAGCAAAAGACGAATAATAATACGTAAAGCATAATCAGGGTCTTTCGCTTTTTCGGTTGCCCAATAATACCAGTTACGTAATTCTTCATAAAACTTTTCGGAAAGTTCTTTTCGTTTATCTTGTTTGCGGTATTGTTCTTTAATAACGTTGAGCGCATCACGGACATCATCGGCTGTACAACGGAACCATTCCGAATGACCGTCTTGCTGGAAACCTTGTTTGATAAGATAGCGATGAATTTCTTTATCCGTAACTTCGCTTTTACCAACAATAGCCGCATCAGAAAAAACGATTTCAAATTTAAGATTTACTTGACTTAATTGTTCGTTAATACGTTTTTGAACGGAACCGGTTGTCTGACCGATTTTGAGCCAGCCGTTGTATTTTGGAACTTCAGGAAGTGTGTAAGCGTAAATTTTCATTGAATCATCATTTAGTTGTATTAAAAAAATCGGCAAAATTTCCAACGGATTGAGGGGGATCAACTAATTCCAAACGTCCTGCCGCTTTGCTTGAACCAACACGAAGCAATCCTATATGTAACGCTTTAAGTGTTTTCGCTAACCACTCGGCTTCGTAATCTTTGACATCGCGGACAGTAATTGTTGCGCCATTCCGTACCGCCAAACTGGAGCACGTCCTTCGATAATTACGACGGCGCCTCGCGGAATTTTCGGTTGGGGTTCAGGGTTTTGGGTCAACCGTTCCGTTTTTTAGCAACACGCGCAAAACGTTGAGACCATTGATATTAAGTTTTCTAAAATATATTATACGGAGTCTGTTCAACGGAATAATATTTTTATAAATCTAATACTAAAAGGGATGAATGTCAATCTGTGTCCGATTTATTTGTTGTGAAAGGGTAAAACAAAGAAAAAAAGAGATCGCCAAATAACCAATGAAGAAAACCGTCTGATAAATTTGTTTCAATATAATTCGCCGAACGGTTTTATTTTATTCCGACATTAGATTTTGTGATGGTTCTGTTCGATTCGTGAGTGAAACAATCGACACGAAAATGTGGATGAAATTAGCCTGCCGCAACAACGGTGAAACGGTCTCGTTACATTAGTTTTTTAATTATTTGAACTATGATTTTAAATGATGATTCTAATTTCAAATGATCATTTATTAATCATACAAATCATAAACATCACCGTTCAGACAATTATTCTTTCCAATAACCTTTATAAAAAATTTTTTATTATGAAATACTTATTTTTTGTACTTTTACTGTTTGTTTTTATAGGTTGTAATAGCAATCAATGCCGAACTTAAAAATTTGTAATAAAAATAGGTTTTTTAGAGTTTTTAAGTTGCGTTTATTTTGCTCTTGGGTGAGCCTTTTCATAGATTTCGAGCAGATTTGCTGTACTTAAATGAGTGTAAATTTGTGTTGTCACAAGACTTTTATGTCCTAAAAGTTCCTGAACACTTCGAATATCCGCGCCGCGATCTAAAAGATGAGTCGCAAAACTATGACGAAGAGTGTGCGGCGTGGTTCGGGAATCGAGACTTTTGAGTTTCAAATATTTTTCAAGCATCCGCGCAATACTTCGTGTTGACATCCGTCCGGCAAGTTTGCTCAGAAAAAGCGGTTGGTCGCCGGGATTGAGTTTCAGATTACGTTTGGCGGCTTTGGACGGTTTAGGTTTTGGGCGACGGCGACCTAATGCGTCGATGTTGCCAGCCAGCAATTCCTTGCGGTAACGGAACCACTTTTGAATTGCTTTAACCGCATACGAACCAAGAGGAGCAAAACGTTCCTTCCGTCCTTTTCCGCGAACACGAACCAATCCTTCGGCAAGACTAAGATCGCCGAGATTCATTGTAACCAATTCTCCGACCCGAACTCCGGCAGAGTACATTGTTTCAAGAATTGCCCGATCACGACCCCCAAACGGATCAGACGACGGCGGAGCAGACAATAATTGTCCGATTTCTTTGGTTGAAAGAAAATAAGGAAGTTTCCGATTTCCGCGTGGATTTCGCAACGGTTTTGCCGGATTTTCCGTAACCCAACCGTCGCGCATTCCGAATTTGAAAAAACTGCGAAGCGACGCCAAACGCCGTGCGATACTTGCTTTGGCATAACCTGCCTCATGCATTGCCGCAACATAACCGCGAAGTTGAAGTGTCGTCATTTCAGACGGATGCGGAATTCGTTGGTCAAATAAATCGTACAAATATTCGGTCAACGCATCAAAGTCTTCCTGATAACTTTTCAAGGTCAACTCCGAAACATTCCGTTCCACCCGTAAATATTGCAGAAATCGCGCCGTCGATTGTTGCATGGGAAAAAGGAAAATAAAATAAAGTTTTCGCTGATAGGATAACAGACGTAATCAAAATGTTTGTAATTATACTTTCGGCGGTTATCATTCTAATGTTTAAATTTTCCTGATTATACCGGATTTTATGGTTATAAAAATAAGATAAGGAAAGTAGTAGAGCATTGATAGTGAATAGTTGGCAATCCGCTTGCGTAACTATTCACTATTCACTGATTACAGTTTTTCGATTTCGTCGATTGACAGCCCGGTTGCCCTTGCGATATCCGATGCGGACATTTTCATTGTCTTGAGATTTCGGGCAATTTCGGTTTTTTCTTCGGCTTTGCCCTCAATATAGAATATCCGTCAAATCCCGGCAATATCTATTTTTCAAAGTGCCTGCGGTATATTTTGTGAGGACGTTCTATTTTTATCGGCAACTAATTTATATTTTTCAGAGATAGAAATCAAGATGTAGGCGACCTTTTCTTTTCCTGCCGTAAATATACTTTATACAGTAGTCAATGTCTCCCTCTATTTTGTTGTGGACTTCCTCCAATTATTAGAAGCGTTTATTGCCATCAAATCGTAGTAGGCTATTTTGTTATTGTTCCCATCCGTTACAATGATATTTTTCCTACACACTGAAAGGGCAGCATAGTAGTTGATAGTTGATAGTGGAGAGTTGATAGTACCGCAAGCGGATTACACCAAACGGCAATAATTCCGCTTGCGACACTATCAACTACTCCTCTACTCGTTGGATAGGGCTGGCTTATGTTGTTCTTTCAAGACGATATAGTTGTAAAATACATTCAACATGATTCATTCTATTGCCAACCTTTCGGCAAATAATTAAATCGTTTATAGATAGAATGACCGCTTGTTATTTCCCATGCGGCAACGTAAAATAATCCGAAATCGAATTTTGACGGCAAGGTTTCGTCGGATTAGGGGTACCAATTTTGTCCTTCCGCCTATTTTTTGATAAAATTATGGTGTTTTTTATTTTAATTTTGCCGATGTTTGTAACATTCGGCATTGTCCCCTTTTTGGAGAAAATGTTATGAAAACTATTGTGAAAATTGTTGTGAAAACGGTACGCAATGTCCGTGTTTCCACTCTTGTTGTTTGTGTTGTTTGTTTTTGGGCTTTCCTTTTTTTCAGTGGAAAACCGGAAACGAATTTTGTTGTTGCGCAAGAGAATCATGTTGTTGCGAAAGTTCAGGATGAACAGGAAGAAACACTGCCGGCAGTTACGCCGCTTATGCCGCCGCGTCCGGTAACACTAGATCAGGAATTGCCGAAGCCGTTGACGCAGGAGCAGTTGGAAGCGATTGCTATTCAGCCGGCAACAAAGTATGAAGAAACCGGTTCACGTGTTGTTCCCGCGATGTTGCCGCTCTTCAAAGAAGAATCAATCACCTACACCGGTAAGGAAAAGTACAAAGATACCGTACTGAAATACCGGTTGCATGTCCCGGAAAATTTAGAGCAGGGTAAAAAGTATCCGCTTATTCTTTGGTTGCACGGAGCCGGCGAAGTGGGCGAAGACAACAAACTCCAACTCGTTCACTTGCACCATATTATCACTTACTTGACCGGTGAAAAGAAACGTGATTTTTTCCTTCTCGTTCCGCAAGCCCCAGCACAACACGGCAGTTGGGCGGCTCATTTCTATACCAGAAACCTTCCTGAAAATCTTGCGAAGTTATTGAATGACCCTCAAAAACGTGAGAATATTTTGAAAGAATATGAATCGACTTTTGGTTACGAAACAAAGGCAACTATTTCTATAACTGAAATTGACGGCAAAGCCTTGTTAAACACTTCTGAACCGTTAGAAGATTCACCGCTTGGTTTTTCGTTTGCGATGCTTGATCAGGTGATTGAAAATTATCCGGTTGATACGGATCGGATTACCGTATCGGGTTTGAGTACCGGTGGCGACGGAACATGGCGGGCGTTGGAATATCGCCCCGAATTGTTTGCCGCTGCGGTTCCGCTGGTCAGTTGGAGAGCGTTGACTGATATTGAATTACAAAAATCTCCGGTTCTTAAAAAGATTCCAATTTGGGCGATTTACAGTTCCGACGACAGCGGAATTGACCAAGCCAGATCGGATTTTGAACGGGTCGAAAAGGCAGGCTGTAATGTTAAAAAATCGGAGTTCGGCATTTGCGGTCATAACGCATGGACGCCGGCAATGTTACAAGCGGATATTTTCAGTTGGCTGCTTTCCCGTGCGAAAAAGGACGGCGAATATATTGCGGTGGTCGACGCCAATGTTAATCCTGATGATTTGAAAGGGATTGTTGAGGTTGCCACGCGTGATCCCGGAAAACCGAAACTTGCTCCCGCTCCGCCGCGAGCAGTTCAGCAAACCGTAAAGGAAACCGAAAAAAACGAATGGAAACCGGCTGCAACATTTTCCGTTCCACAATCACAGCCGCAACTCCAAAACGTTGTTGTTCCGCAACAACACAAACACATTATTACACGACAATATCGCAATTCGGCAGGTAATATTGTTAGTGAAACAGAAACAAGAGAAGCCGCTCCGCCCAATGCTAAAGCGCTAACGCGGCTTCATGCTCTTATTTCCACCGCTCCGCCCACACCTCCGCCCACCGCTCCGCCCAATGCTAAAGATGAATTGTATGTCGAATTGGCAACACAATATTTTAATTTGGGTAATTTGGAAGATTTTTCCCGAAATTTTGTGAAAATCTCCTCACCAATGGTGCAAAAATTCTTTGCCGAAAAGTTGTTGAAACGAAGAGGATTGAATCACGAACAATTACGGGTATTGGAAAAAATGATTGACCAGATACCGCAAGAAGTCCCGATTTCCCAAGATGCGCTGCAACAATTACGCCAAGTACCGGCTCTTCGCTCGCAGGCAGTCTCGAGTGTCCCTTCTTTGCTCTCGAGTGACCCTTTGCCATCACAAAAGTCGGTTCCCGCTGAATTGCCGTCGGTGTTGAACGACCGTATCAAATCAATTCCGAACCCCAAACCTGCCGAACCGCCGAAATTTACCGCTCAACGCGGCAACGATGAGGAAGTTGCGGTAACGGGAAAAGTGATTGAGGATTGTGATCGTCCTTGGGCGATGACATCGGATTCGCTTTACGGGATGTTTCCCGCCGACTGGAAT
>JAIRLW010000475.1 GCA_031259095.1 Planctomycetaceae bacterium
CCTTTCAGGGCGGCTTTATAGGGGATTCTAACCCGCCGCGTTGCGGCGGGCTGGCTTATGTTGCCCTTTCAGGGCGAATACTTTTTTAACCTCAAACAATAATTCCACTGATATATTACGAAAAAAGAATATATTTCGGGAACTTCTACTTCTAAAAACTTCGACTGAAATCGACCAAAATCGATTTTAGTTGAATTGGGTCGATTTTGGTCGATCAAAAAACAAGTTTTTAGAAGTTGCCATTATTGAGTTGTTCTTACGGGATCATGTATGAATGCCGGACTTAAAACGTTGAACATTGTACATCTTACCGCGTCGCCTTTTTTTGGAGGACCGGAACGGGTGATTCTTGACGTAATTCGTACACAGTCGGAATTAAACTTCAATGTTGAAAATAAGGTTATTTCATTTCGGGAACAAGGCGGTTGTGAACCGTTAATCCGTGAACTGAATAACGCCGGATTCGATGGAATTATTTTGGAACACGATATGCCTCATCTTGCGGCGGCTTATGGAGATTTGGTTCGTTTTTTCCGGCGTGAAAAAACGAGTTTGGTTTGTGCGCACGGTCATAAATCGAGATTACTTAGTTGGCTGGCAGCGCGTCGGGTTGGAATTCCGGTTGTTGGCGTTTCGCACGGCTGGACGTGGCAGGATTGGAAAACGTCGTTGTATGAACGGATTGATCAATGGGTTCACCATCGAATGGACAAAGTTGTTTGCGTTTCACAAGGGCAAGCGGATAAAGTAATCCAAACCGGAACGCCGCAAAATCGCGTAACGGTCATTCATAACGCGATTAATCCGTTACGATTTAATGAAACGCCGGATTTTAGTTATCGGCGGCGACTTCAGGATTTTTTCGGGACAACACCGAAACTGATTGTTGGAGCGGCGGGACGGCTTAGTCCTGAAAAAGGGTTTGATCTTTTGGCGGAGGCTATTCGGATAGTGGTTGACGAAACGCCGGAATTGTCGTTTGGAGTTGTTTTGTTTGGCGAAGGTTTTTTGCGGGAATCACTGCAAACCCGAATTGATCACACCGGAATTGCGAATCGTTTTAAGATGGTTGGTTTTACGTCCGAACTGGACAAATTTTTACCGCATTTTGATCTTTTTGTTCAATCATCTCATACGGAAGGATTTCCGTGCGTTAATCTTGAAGCGATGGCTTCGGGCGTGCCGGTTCTTGCGACGGCGGTTGGCGGCGTGCCGGAACAAATTATTTCGGGCGAAACCGGTCTTCTTGTTCCGCCCAATGATTCAACATCTTTGGCAAACGGTTTACGGCGACTCCTCGAAAATGAACCGCTTCGCCGATTGCTTGCCAAACAGGGACAACAAAAAACATTGACAGAATTTACCTGCCCGAAACAAGCCGAAAAATATTGGAAACTTTTTCAAGAGTTAGGAAACAAAAACCATTGAAAGATTACTTGTCCTATTTTGTCTTTATTGTCCCTTATGTCCCAATTTTAGTCGGGTATTTTTATGAACAAATTTCGGATGGTTTCGCTTCAATCCGGTAGTAACGGTAATAGTTATTTTATTGAATCCGGTGATATTCGTCTTCTTATTGACGCTGGTATTACGGCGGCGCGGACTGTTGAACGTCTTATGCCTTTTGGTATTGATATTGCGTCGGTTCAGGGGATTGTGATTTCTCACGCTCACTCTGATCATATTCGCGGAGCCGGAGTGTTACATCGACGGTATAAAATTCCTGTTTGGCTTACTCGTGGAACTTATCATCGGGTAACTACTTCACCGAATATTGCCAAAAAACTGGGAAAGTTACAGGAACCGCATATTTTTCAAGCGGGAGCAACGCTTCAGTTTGGCGGTCTGACTATCGAAACGATTTCCACTCCGCATGACGCGCCGGATTCGGTGTGTTTTGTTATTGACGATGGTTCAATCCGATTTGGAATTATGACCGATTTGGGTTGTTGTTTTCTGGGACTTGGCGAAAGACTGGAAACACTGGACGCAATGTTGTTGGAGAGTAATTACGATGAAAAAATGCTTGAAACAGGAAATTATCCTGAAGAGTTAAAACAACGAATCCGCAGCGACGCCGGTCATATTTCTAATACGGAATCTGCCGGATTGATTCGGAAACACGGCAAGAAATTACGTTGGGTTTGTCTTGGGCATCTTTCGGAGAACAATAATACGCCGGAAAAAGCTCTTGAGACTCATCGAAAAATTGTCGGCGATCATCTCAATATTTTTACCGCTTCCCGTTACCAATCGACCGAAATTCCAATCCTGTATCACTAATTTATTATAACGGATGATTTACAAAAATGATAGTCCCTTTTTATTGTCGGTATTCCGGTGATTCGTTTATGGTACGGTATTCAGCCGGAGTAACGCCCATGTATCGGCGGAAAACAGTTGCGAAATATTGCGAAGATGAAAAACCTAACGATAATGCTGTGTCAAGAATCGTCATGTTATCCTGAATCAACATCTGACAGGCACGATCAATTTTGTGACGTAACTGATAATCTGCCGGAGTTGTTCCTACTTCTTCCCGAAAACGATGTTTAAAACGTGATTCCGATAAATCCGCAACGTTAGCCAGTTGTTTCATCGTGTAAAATGTTTCGTCCTCGCCAGTCATCCGGTCAATCGCTCGTTGAATATCCTCAGAAATATCCGACCCAACACGCAACCGCGACGACTCAACCAAATCAAGAAGAAAACGAAGAAGATAATTTTGTATATTCATTACAAAAAGTGAGTTCGTTTTAACAAATAACGGATTCGGATAATCGGAAATTTTTGTTTCATCAAAAGCGGCAAAAATACGTTCCAGATTTTTTTGGTCTATTTGCTTTCCGATATAAAGAGTCCCAAAATTATTCCTGTTTTTCACGCAAAAATTGTATTGCCCTGAAAGGGCAGTCGGATTTTTTACTGAATCGCCTACCCCAACGGGGTAGGTTCCTGTCATCCTACCCCACAGCCCTGAAAGGGCGCTATAAGCCAGCCCTACCCAACGGGTAGGGTTCAAAGTCCCCACAACAGTTTCGCCCTGAAAGGGCAATAGAACCGTTTGATTCACAAGATATAC
>JAIRLW010000578.1 GCA_031259095.1 Planctomycetaceae bacterium
TAGTGTCTCCAATATTGTCTCCAATGTCCCTAAAATTTTCAGTGAAGAGACATTAGGGACAATTGTGACTAATGGGACAATGATATTTATTGTAATTTTTTCTATTTATTTTTTTTCGACAGGATATGGTTGCTGTCCCAATTGTCTGGTTTCGAAACTTTTCCTCCTTCGTTTACTTTGAAGTGTTTGATGATATTGTCGAGTTCTTGAGCGGTTGTGGAAATGGAGGTTACGGCGTCGGCGGCTTCTGTAACGGCAACCGTATTTTCATCTGCCGTGCTACTCAATTGAGAAACTGAAGAATTAACATCGTTTAGGCTTAACGTTTGTTCTTCCGCTTCCTGACTGATTTTGGCAATAATTTCATTAACCTGATTGACTTGTTCGGCAATCGAATTGAGTGATTCGGAAGTTTCAGCGGCAACACGGCTGCCGATATTAACCTGATGAATCGACTCTTCGATCAGTCCGGCAGTTTCTTTTGCCGCTTTTGCACTTCGTGCGGCAAGACTTCGCACCTCTTCCGCCACCACCGCAAACCCTTTACCGTGTTGTCCCGCGCGCGCCGCCTCCACCGCCGCATTCAACGCAAGCAGATTCGTTTGAAACGCAATATCATCAATAACACGGATAATTTTTTTAATTTCTTCCGAACTTTTCGTAATACCATTCATTGAATCAACCATTCGGTTCATTTTTTCTTGACCTTCTGTTGTTCCTTTGTGGGCTTTGTTCGCAAGCGATTCGGCATTTCGGGCATTATCGGCGGTTTGACGCGTTTGCGTATTCAACCGGTCAATCGAACTGGAAACTTCTTTCAACTGTGTTGCACTCTCATTCGTGTTGGCAACAAGACGTTGATTAGTGTGCGTTAAATTATCGCCTTCGGTTGTTACCGCTCCTGCGACCGCTTTCAGGTCTTTGATCGAATCAAAAAAACCATAACGCATTTCAATTAAAGCGTTGCCGAGCGTGTCGCGTTCTGAATTCAGCGGAACCCAAATGCGGAGATCGCCTTTTGAAATAGTCAGAGCCACTTCGGTTTTTTCTTTGAGCGAAACAGCAACTTGTTGAAAAGCGTTCGCCAGAATTTCCAGTTCATCACCGGTGTGAACATCCAAATTCGTTTCAAAACCGCCTTCTGCCAATTCTTTTGCCGCTCCTGTCATTTGCCGAATCGGTCTCACAATCCGGCGGATAATAAGCCAAAGAAATAGAACAAACAAAATCAGTCCCACTGAAGCAATGGTGAGATTACTTAAAATATTATTGCGGATAAACATTGTGTATTGCTCCGTCGGTACTCCGGCAAAAAGAATACCAAGAATTTTACCGCTTTCCGTTGCAATCGGATAATAAAAAACTTTCATTTTACGCCCTAAAACATTAGATTCGCCGTAATATTCTTTTTTATCTTCGAAAATAGTTTTGAGAACAGCCGGATCATTTAACTGTGTTCCGACCACCGGAGAATCGTCTTGGGACTTTAATGTTGTAACATATCGTGTTTTTTCGACAAAGGTTGTACTTTCGACGCCGAATTCGTCACTCAAATGTTTGACCCACGTATCTGTGTCAATTCGAAAACCGCTGGAAAGAACACCAAGTAAGGTCCCATCGGAATCCAGAATCGGAGCGGCGCCGCGGATTGAAAGTTTAATTGTCGGTGTACTTTCAAAAAAGACGCCGGCTTTTTTTTGTTCCAACGCATATTTAATACTTTCGGTTTGCCCAAGTTCATCGCCGAACTTCTGGCGGTTTGCGGTTCGGGCTAACACTTTCCCTTCCGCATCAATAATCGTGAAAAAATCGCATTTCTTGGATGTTTGGTAATCATCAAATAATTTGAAAACTGCCTCCCGATCTTTGTTTTTTACTGCCGTAATCATTGTTTCCATGTAGGAAATTGCCTTTGTTTGTTCCAGCGTCAAATCTTGGAGCATCGCAATTTCTTTCTTGATGTCACGTCCAATCACAAGGATTTTCTCATCAATACTTTCACGAACGAAGTTTTGAAATTCCATTGTGCTAATGAAAAGTGTTACACCAACAAGCAGACTGGTCATAATAATGACCGTAAATTGAATTTTAGATTGGATCCCTTTGAAAATTTTCATGTTTATCAGATTGTGAAAGGAATTGAAATTGAAAAACGAATTTTTTGGAAAATTTTTGGGGCAAGTTTTTTTGGCAGGTTAATTATCCAAAAATCAATCGCCGGAAAACAACTCCCCAAAAGAAAATCTTCATTAGTGTAGGTTATTTTGAGAATGTTGCAAGATATTAGCAAAATTTTTTTTAGCGTTCACCGGCTGGTTGTTCATTTCGGGGCTTGCTAAAGCCTACGGTTAATAAAATCTTTTAGAAGTCCCGAAAAGGATTGCCCCTCTTGCGGTTGCCGGATTATTGTTGTACATTCTTGTTTTTCCCAAGCAGACTTGTTTCGGCTGAAACACAACAAGATTGAAACGACCAATCGTCGTGATGATTACGGAGCGTTGTTGCTTCACAAAGGATTTGCCGTTAAAACAAGCAGGAATCGCTATGAATATCAAAACATTCCGCGCCGACTCCTTACAGGATGGGCTTCGCCAAATCCATGAAGAATTTGGTGAAAACGCTAGAATTATGCACGCGCGGGAAGTAGAAATTTCACGCCTGTTCGGGCTTCGCCGTCAACGTTTTTTTGAAATTACGGCAGCAGAAAACAAGGACGACCCAACGCCGCAAAAAACAGAACCGTCAGCAGAACAACCGCTTCAAACAAATCTGTATGATTTTCCGTATGATTTAACGTCGACTCCGCCGGTTCCGCAATACTTTCGTTCAGAAATAGGTTCACTCAATACGCTTAATGCGGATATTCAGAAAACGTCTTGGCAACCGGTTCCGTTAGGCGTTTGGCGTCAACTCACCCCCGAAGAACTCAATCCAACCATTTTACAACGCAGTCTTATGGCGTTGTTTTCGGACTCTGTTCGGTTCGGCGGTCCGATTGATCTGTTGGACGGCAAACGTAAAATAATTGCGTTTCTCGGTTTGACCGGAGTGGGAAAAACGGCAACCATCGCCAAAATCGCCGCCCATTATCGGCTTAAAGAATTTAAACGAGTTGGACTGGTTACCATCGACACGTTTCGGGTTGCGGCAACCGAACAACTCGGAAAATATGCCGAAATGTTGGGACTTCCGATGGAAACTGTTTCAGAACCGTTTCGGATGAAAACCGCGTTGGCACGATTGGAAACCTGTGATTTGATTTTGCTCGATACGCCGGGGACGAATCCGAAAAATACCATGAAACTTCAAATGCTTGGAGCGATGCTGGACGCGGCAAAGGTTGACGAAGTTCATCTTTTATGTTCCGCGACCACTCATGCCGCCGCGCTTTCCGAAACGTTTCACCGCTTCCAACCGTTGGCGCCGACTGATTTAACGTTTACGAAATTGGATGAAGCGATTGGCATAACCGATCTGTATCAATTTCTTAAAACAAATATTTTACCGTTGCGTTTTTTTTCATTAGGTCAAAATGTTTCCGAAGACATTGAAGTTGCCGGACCGGCCCGATTGGCAAGTCTCGCCTATTGAGTCCGCTTTTTTTAGTTTTTGAGAATACGGACTACACGAAAAAACAAAACAAACGAAAATTGTCCGCAGATTACGCCGATTTTCGCCAATATTCAGAGATTGTAATATATCAGTGGAATTTTTATTTTGTGATCACCTTCATGATATTTTTCCTACGCCCTGAAAGGGCAATATAAGCCAGCCCTACCCAACGGGTAGGGTTC
>JAIRLW010000025.1 GCA_031259095.1 Planctomycetaceae bacterium
GGAGAAAACAATGACCACATTAACATTACAATTAGAATTACCGGATTATTGTAAATTAAGTGAACAAGAAGCTAAAACTGCATTGGTTTTGAAGTTATATGAGTTTAGTAAATTGACTGCCGATAAGGGAGCGGCAATACTTGGAATAACCAAGCAGGAATTTATTGAAACAGTCAAAGCCGTTTGTAATTTGACTCCGGAAGACCTTCAACGGGATTATGAAATGATTTGTCAATTCACACAGCATTTGAAAAAAACACCTATACAAGAAAGTGAACAGAATAATGTCGTTTCATGAAAGCAAATTCTGAAAACCTATTTTTAGACAGAATTAACAAAATTTTCAGAATTGACAAATTAGGATCATTGATTCATTTTATCCATGAATTTATACAAATTTACACGAAAAAAATTAGTGGACATTCGTGAAAATTTGTGAACAAAAAGAATTTTTAGAGATTACCTTCATTGATTGATTTTTACCCATGTTTTGGGATGTACGATTTTTACTATTACGATTAACAATTTGTTATAATAAATAATTAAGTTATGGCGCTTCGCAGACTGGGACAGGTTTTTGTTGATCTTGGCTTTATTGATGAAGAGCAACTTGAAATGTTGTTGGAAGAACATCTCCAGCGGCACGGCGAGAAAATTGGCGAAACAGCAATGTCAATGGGATTCATCAATGATGATCAGGTTGCGGTTGCGTTGGCGGAACAACTTGGATTGCAAGTGATTGGTTTGAGCGATTTGACGATTCCTCCGGATGTTCTTGCCCATTTGACGGAGCCGATGGCGCAGATTTACAAGGTGATTCCGATTAGTTTCCGCAACGAAATTTTAACGGTGGCGATGTGCGAACCGCAGAACATTATGGTTCTGGACGAGTTGCGTAATTTTCTTGGTTACGAAATTCGGGCAGTTGTTACGACTCCACGCGATATAGACAATGCGTTAAACCGATATTACGCTTCGGATGTTGAAAGTGTGGAGTCGCTTATTGCCGACATGGAAAACGACAAGTCGCTCAAAGAAGCAGCAGCGGCATTGGAAAGTGGAGCGTCGATTGACTTGGCAAGTATTGAAGCATTGAGCGAATCCGCGCCTGTACGAAAATTACTCAACATGGTATTCCTGCTTGGGATTAAAGATCACGCCAGCGACTTGCATTTTGAACCGTTTGAAGATGAATTTAAGATTAGGATTAAGGCGGATGGGACGTTGTATGAGATGGTTCCGCCTCCGCGACATTTGGCTTCGGCGATTACGACACGAATTAAAGTTATGGCGAACCTTGATATTGCGGAACGCCGGTTGCCGCAAGACGGACGTATTCGGTTGACGGTTGGCGGTCATCCGATTGATTTACGAGTGAGCGTGTTACCGACATTGTTTGGAGAAAGCGTGGTTTGCCGAATTCTGGACAAATCAGTGATTAGTCTTGATCTTGAAAATGTCGGCATGGACGCAATGTTGTTACGTGATTTCCGTAAGATATTGTAACATCCTAATGGTATTGTTCTTGTTACAGGACCAACCGGTTCGGGTAAAACAACGACATTGTATGCGGCGTTGAGCGAATTAAATTCGATTACGGACAAATTGATGACAACAGAGGATCCGGTGGAGTATGATATTGACGGTATTATTCAGATGCCGATTGATGCGGATATTGGTAACACGTTTGCGCAATGTTTACGTTCGATATTGCGTCAAGACCCTGATATTATTCTTGTTGGGGAGATTCGGGACAGGGAAACGGCGGAGATTGCGGTACAGGCGTCATTGACGGGGCATTTGGTTTTCAGTACGTTACACACCAATGATGCGCCGAGTACGATTACACGTTTGAAGGATATGGGGATTCCGTCGTTTTTGATAACAGCAACAGTCGAAGCGATATTAGCGCAACGTCTTGTTCGTACGATTTGTTCGGATTGTCGGGAACAATACACGCCGACGCCGGATCAGTTAGCGGAATTGGAGTTGGGAGCGGATTATATTGCGGGCAAGATGTTTTATCGCGGCCGCGGTTGTGTAACATGTAACAATACGGGTTATAAGGGGCGGACGGCGATTCATGAATTTATGCTGATCAATGATGAAATTCGTGCGTTAATCAATCATGGTGCGTCTGCGGCGGAACTTCGTGATGCGGCGTCGCGTAACGGTATGGTAACACTCCGCGAAGCCGGACTTGCCAAAATTCACGCCGGAAAAACCACTATCGACGAAGTTGTTCGAGAAACAGTGATTGATTAGTTAATAGTGAATAGTTAATAGTGAATAGTTGCGCAAGCGTTATTTAATATCGGAAAAATTTAATAGATTAATTGGTTATCTATAATTTGACACAGATATTCGCTATTTAATTTATTACAACGACTCATAGTGAATATGCAAAGTTCAATTTTACGAAATAAGAGTTATGCTTTTGCTGTTCGTATTGTCAATTTATCGAAACATCTTACTGAAAAGAAAAAGGAATACGTTTTGAGCAAACAGGTTTTGCGTAGTGGAACAGCGATTGGCGCGTCAATTAATGAAGCGGCTTATGCAGAAAGTAACGCTGATTTTGTTCATAAATTAAGTATTTCATTGAAGGAAGCCCAGGAAACTCATTACTGGTTTTCGTTATTAAAAGATACAAAATATATAACCCCTAAAATGTTTGACAGTATTGATAGTGATTGTGAAGAAATAATTAAGATACTTACTGCATCAATCAAGACATTAAAGAATAAATAATATATTCACATTTCGCTATTAATTGTCCTGTTCATAGCGCTATTCACTCATAACTATTAACCACCAAAAACATCGTATTTTATTAACTATTAACTATTCACTACTAACTATTAACTAATATCATGCCTCAGTTTAAATTTGAAGCGGTTGACCAGAAGGGTCAAGAGATTAAGGACATTATCGAAGCGGCGACTGAAGACGAAGCGCAGGCGACGATACGTCAGATGGGTTACCATGTGACGAAAATTGCGATTTTTAAGGAACGTAAAAAACAAAATGCCAAGAAAGGGGCAGGCGGAAAAACGTTTTCCTTTGGTCGAATTAAATCGAAACAATTATCCGTGTTTACACGGCAACTTTCGATTCTTCAGGATGCGGGTTTACCGATATTGCGCAGTCTGAACATTTTGATGAATCAGGCGAAACCGGGAATATTGCGTAACGCATTGATTGATGTTACGAGCGAGATTGAGAGCGGGGCGAGTTTATCGGAAGCGATGGCGAAGGTTCCGAAAACATTCAACCGGCTTTACGTCAATATGATTAAAGCCGGCGAGGCGGGCGGGGCGTTAGAAACAATTTTGCAACGTCTTTCGGAATTTTTGGAAGCGTCGGAACAATTGAAACAACGAATTAAATCGGCATTAACGTACCCGATTGCGGTTGTGTTTTTTGCGTGTGCGATTCTGACGTTTATTTTGATTACGATTGTTCCGAAATTTGAAGAGATTTTCGCTGATTTTGATATGGATTTACCGTTGATGACGAAGATTCTACTTAATGCGTCAGAGATAGTGGTAACCTATTTTTACTTACTTCCATTGATACCATTTTCGATTTGGCTGATGGTAAAACTGACGACGAGTTTTGAGTATGGACGTTTTGGCTGGCATTTATTTCTGTTGAAATTGCCTGTGTTTGGGACGTTGGTTGAAAAGACAACCGTTGCGCGAACAACACGGACATTGGGAACATTGGTTACTTCCGGCGTACCGATTTTGGAATCATTACACATTACAAAGGAAGCGAGTAACAATGCGGTCTTTGAGTTAATGTACCAAAAAATACTTGAAGCGATCCGTGACGGCGATACGATTGCGAATCCGATGAAAATACATTCGACGCCGCCGTTCCATATTGGGGCGTTACTTTATTCGGCGTTTTTCATTCCGGTTGCCGGAGCGTTGATTTATTTACTGAAACTTAATGGTCGGGTGATGGATGATATGGTGGTCAACATGGTGGATGTCGGCGAAGAAACAGGAGAACTTGATACAATGTTGTACAAAGTGGCGGACACTTATGATCAAGAAGTGAAAGCGGCAACCGATGCGTTGATGAGTATGTTGGAACCGTTGCTGGTTATTTTTCTGGGCGGTATCGTTGGTTTTATTGTAATCGCCTTGTTCATGCCGCTCATTGCATTGATCACCAACCTGTCGGCAAACTGAAAACGTAGTAGAGAATGGAGAGTGAATAGTTAGCAGTGAATAGCGAATAGTTTTGCAAGCGAACTATTTACCGAAACGTTAAAATTCCGCTTGCGGCACTATTAACTACTCCAACGCCCTGAAAGGGCAATATAAGCCAGCCCTACCCAACGGGTAGGGTTCAAATGACCAATAAAATATCGCCCTGAAAGGGCAGTATAACATAATGAATAATGACATATCCTTATATTTTTGCAACAAATATTATGTGGTAACAACAATCATGAAT
>JAIRLW010000072.1 GCA_031259095.1 Planctomycetaceae bacterium
TAAAACGTTGTCAAAGAATACTAAAACGCCGTCAAAGAATACTAAAACGCCGTCAAAGAATACTAAAACGTCGTCAAAGAATACTAAAACGTTGCTAAAGAAGACTGAAAAATGATTTCGGAATCCATAACCATATTTTCGGAGATTCCCTAACCAGTTATTAATTAACAATTTAACAAACCGGAAAGTAAAGGAGCCAATGGCGACACATTACGATTGGCAGTCTCAAAACCATGAACAGTTGTTTGATCAGGCGATGATGACAGTGAAATATCTTTCGGTGGAGGCGAACCAAATCCGAATGGGATTTGGACCGTATTCGGCGCAGGTGAAATGGTTAAACGCGGAATTTTTTGTGAAATACGAGGCGTTTAAGGCTGCGTTTGAGAATTGGCGCAACGAAGCCGCGCGGACGAAAATTATTCTGGAACAACTCCGTGAAACCGAAAAAGTTTTTCGAGCGGTCTATCGACAATTGTACACTGGTTTTTTGAAAAAGAGTCCGTTGGTTACTGATGACGACCTGATTGCGATGAGTCTGCCTAAACGTTATACGGGCAGGGGCGTTCCATCGCCGATAGCGACGACTTATCCCGAATGCTATATCGATACCAGTATCATTCGGCGATTGATCTTTCATTTTTTTGATCAGAGCAAGTTCAAGTCGAAAGCAAAACCGTTTGGTCAGCATGGAGTGGAAATCCGATGGGTCATTCTGACCGCGCCGCCGAAGGACATTGATGAATTAACGAATTCGTCGTTAAGTGTCAAAACTCCATTTATGTTGGAGTTTGGAGAGAAAGATCGCGGAAAAACGGTCTATTTTTGTTTACGGTGGGAAAATACTCGCGGGGAAAAAGGACCTTGGAGTGAAATCCACAACGCGATTATCCCATAAAGCGCCGGAGAGTTGGCTGATAGTGAAAAGCGGAGAGTAGGCAACCGTTTACCCCAAGCCGCCTACTCACTCAATTGTCCCTTTCGTCCCTTTCATTGAAGAAATGTTAGGAACAAATGGGACAAATGAGACAAATGGGACAATAAGGACTGTTGGGACTGTTGGGACAAAAGATAGGCAAATGACCGTCCAAACACAGAAGCAAGCAGTATTAGGAATTACCTGCCGTCTTTTTATTCCGCATGTATTTTATTCTGTCGGTGATTTGATACAATTTCTTGTCTCTGGAGTTGAAACTCTTTGCTGTTTTTTCCAATCATCAACAATTTTTAAGTGCATCGACAACCGATGCGTCCACTATTATGACTCAACCAACAACATGGACAAAAACAATGGCCGCTTCGATGACCAGTTACATTGACGCCGGTTCTATTGTTGCCGGTGCGGCGGGTCTTTCTCTTTGGGATTCCTATCTCAACATGTATGAAAATCCCATACGCATCCATTTTGATCTCCCTTTTAATATCGTGATTCCCTATATCTGGACTCATGGATTGGATTTTTGGACTATTAGCACGATTAGCTTCATCGTCAGTAAACTCGGATTACTCGGCGCGTGTAGTTCCAATGCCTTATCTGCTGCTGTTGGAGCGTTAATCGGCGGACGAATCTGTGATTTGTACGGACGTAAAGTCGTTTACACTTATGATTTACTGTTCTATATTCTCGGTATGTTGCTGATTGTTTTCGGCGTGAATTATCCGATGCTGCTTGTCGGGTACATTATTGTCGGTCTTTCGGTGGGCGCGGACGTCGCCGCTTCGTGGACTCTGATCGCCGAAAACGCCCCCGCCGAAAATCGGGCAAGGCACTGCGGCACCGCACAACTTATGTGGGCTTTGGGTCCCGCTGTCGTCTTACTGCTTTCCGCAATTTTGAGTTCATTCGGTTTCGGATTGCTCGGTAACAGAATTGTCTTTGCCCATCTTGTTGTTATTGCATTTATCACTTGGTTAATGCGGCTGACAATGCCGGAAAGTGAAGAATGGATTAGAAACAAAAAGAAAGAGCAAGAACTCATTAATTCCGGACAATGGAAAAAAACAAGTTATTGGGACTTGTTCACCAATCCGGCAAATCTGCGGGGTATTTTCCTATTGATTGGTATCTATATGATTTGGAACTTAGCCGCAGGAACAGGCGGATTTTTCTTACCTTATATTTATAAAACAGTCGGCGGCGTGAGTGACGCCGTTTCTCAAGGTTTGACTTCATTGTTGTTCATCGCTTCAATTTTCTCAACGTTGTTTATTTTTATGACGCTCGCCGATAAATATAGCAGACGTTTAATTTATTGTGTGATTGCGTGTTTGTATATTGCGGCGTGGGGATTGTTGCTCTTACCTGTCGGATTTTTAGGAACCAAAATTTCTTTTACTTCAATTATTATTACACCGACAACCGGAGAATCTTATTGTCTTTCGTTTTCATTTGGAATTTGTGTGTTTGTACTTGCCTCTATTTTGATGGGAATCAACAACGGTTCCGGGCAACAAGCATTTTATCAGATGTGGGGAGCCGAAATGTTTCCGGCGCGTTATCGTGCAGCGGCACAAGGTTTTTCATTTTTCGCCGCTCGTTTTGCTTTGAGCATTTGGAGTTATCTGGTTCCAGTTATTATTGGCAGCGACGCCGGAGGAATGCCGATTGCCGCCGCAATTCTTGTTACTTTCGCAACAATCAGCATGTTGGTCGGAACAATTTTTTGCCCGAATACTGCCGGAAAAACATTGGAACAAATCGAAGAAGAACGTTATGGAAAATCATAAAACAAACGGAAACCTCTAAATAGACCCTTTCCAACAGATAACCAATGGAGTTTTAATCGTATGCTGTCCTTTCTTGCCGCTGTACCAATCTTTTTGTTTTTTGGAACTTAATAAATGAATTGAAATGATGTTTATCCCCTATTCCTTTTGAAAATCGTTTTTTTTGAAGAGATGAAAGTTATCGGTGACGAGTGTGCGCAAGTTCTCCGTCTATTTTTTTTTGACAACGAAAAAAGCGTCATTGAACCAAAGGGTCGCCTACCTGCCGAGACAAGATGATGAATAACCGAAAATGGGAAAGAACAAATAATTTTTCGCGGTTCCCTCTAAAACGGTCAGAAATAAAATTATTCGTTAAACATCGAGAGATTACTTGGTCGATAGGGACGATGATACAATCGTTTCGGTTGGCGTGAGCGGATTGTTCGGGCGGTTTTGGAAAAGAGAATGGAATTGAAAATCGCCCAATGTTCCAAGTTGACAAGGAAGTCTCCCATGTCCCGCAATTTTGTCCGTTTGTCGGCATTGATCTTTGTTTTCGGCGTAATGTTCTGCGCCGCCGCTTGGGCACAAATATCGTCAAAGCCGATTATTTATCGTATCTGGGATAGGGACAATTTACCGAATAGTTCGCCAAACGAGAAATATTATCGTTATCTGTCGCGTCCCGATGGCGTGTCTGTTACTCAATCGGGACTCTATCAAGTTGCTCCGAATTTTGGTTCTTCGGTATTGTATTATACTTCCGACAGAGGTTATTATTATGCTGCAAACCAACAAACTAACCTCATTTTGCACAACGACGATTCAACATTATTAAATCAAACGTTTGAATTAGGATACAACAACAATTATTACTATAATTATGACTATTACAATGATCCGGATAATCCGCTTCAACTAACGATTCAGTCGAATACTCCGGGAACATTACGAAAACTCATCGGAACCAACGCCTCGTTGTTCCATCTCTGGAGTAACTCGGAACTGACCATTTCAAAGGACATTCTTGTTTCAAAAAAAGAAGATATAGATCTAATTACCGGCGGCGGTACGACAATTATTGACGGTATTTATTACAATTCTTACCGATCTGATGCGGGCGCCATTTACCTTCAGGGCGGAGCCTTGAATGCGGAAGGCGTTTCCTTTTCGTCGTGTTTCAATACCAATATCCTCAACTATAGCAGCAGTGCAAACAGTAGTAATGTTCACGGCAAAGGCGGTGCGCTTACGGCAGATAGCCGTTATTACTATTATTATTATTACGACGAAACAACCGGCGAATACTATTATGATGATTCTGGTTATGATATTAATGCCTTTAATAAAGTGATCAATGTCAACAAAGCCAAGTTTACCGAAAATCACGCTCTGATTGGCGGAGCGATTTACATGAATCAATATACTCTGAACGGTAACGAAACGATGTTTCGCAGTAATATCGCAAACAAAGGTACAACTTCTTACGGTAGCGGCGACGGCGGAGCGATTTACCTGATCGACTCAACCGCGACACTGGAAAGCGCAACATTCAGTAACAATACGGCAAACAATAATGGCGGTGCGATTTATTCGGAAAACTCGAATTTGTTTCTCAAAGGAACGGATTTCACCATGAATAACGCCGCCGGTTTAGGCGGGGCAATTTTTTTCGCAGTCAATGATGGCAGTGAGTATGTTCTTCAGTTGGGCGCGTTTCAAGGAACAAGTGTGGAATTCACCAAGAATAAACAAAATTACGATCCAATAGCCAATCTTGGTAGCGATAATTCAATAATGTTTGGCTATGGAAGCACATTGAGTGCGACCGGAACGGCGAATGTTAATGTTGATGTTGAAGGGAAAGACAATAATTTCAATATGAATGATCCGATGGCGATTGACGGCGGCAATATCCATCTTCGTTTTATCAAGACAGGAGAAGGGGTGTGGAATCTTTACGGCAATTCCAACCTCACTCAGGCAAGTAGCGTGTTGTTCAATATTGATCGAGGAACGTTCCGGCTTGGTAACGATGCGGTTTTGAATCTGCCAAGCGGGTCGGGACCGAATCAATTCAATGTCCGAAGTAACGCAACATTAAGTATTGGCGCTTGGGCTGGTTCCGACTATGCCGTAACACTTTCAACGCCGCATTTTCAAATGGACGCCGGAAGTAAACTTCTGTTGGATCAAACGTTGAATTTGAATGTTCTCGGTAACGAAAATATATTTAAAGGAACATTAACCGGAACCGGAGATTTAATCGTTAATATTGCCAATGTTTCAGAAACAACCGGAACACTGAAATTTTCTGGACAAACATCGAATTATTCAGGCAATCTCGAAATTCAGTCAGGAACATTTTGGGTTGATTCCGGTTTGCAAACGACCGGTCTGGTTGAGTTGGCAGCCAAGACCACTCTTTCCGTTACTGCCAATTCAAACAAACCTAATATTACCGCACAAAATATCAGCATTGGAAATGAGGTTGCGCTTCAGATTAACGGAATTATCGGAACAACGAGAGATTTTATTATTCTTGATTCGGAAAATCCGATCACCGGAAAATTTATTGATGATCCAGATTTGTCGTTAAATGTAGACTATCTTCAGGCAACATTTGAGTTTACGCCGGATTCGGATTATAAACAATATCGCGGTACTGTTCGATTAACATGGGATTCGGACGATAGTGACGATAGTAATGGTACATTTACTATTGATCCATTTGACGGTCAAGCCGACTATTTCAAAGTTGAAAGGGAATTAGAAGACAACACGCTAAACGGAAAAAAATTGACCAAAAAAGGCCCCGGAACTTTGGAACTGGCGGATGCCAATGAATACAGAGGCGGAACATTGATCGAATCGGGAACATTGTTACTGACCAACGCCAAAGGAACCGGTACAGGCGATGTTCAAATTGATCGTTACGCAACATTGACTCTTAATTTCGACGGTAACTATGACCGGCAGATTTCCGGTCAAGGACAAGTTACAAAAACAGGTTCCGCGACAACGGCGATATTGACGAATACAAGTAATGATTATTCCGGTGGTACGCGGTTGGAAACAGGAACGCTGGGTATTAGTAACGGTAAGGTTCTTGGAAGCGGTGATTTGACGTTTGTCGGCGGAATTCTTCAAGCAAAATCTCAATCAGGAGAAACCAACTTAACACAGAATATTGTTGCAACAACCGGAAATGACGTTCAATTTGAAACGGTAACAGATTTAACCGTTGCGAAAAATTCAACGATTAGCGGTCAGGGCGGACTGATTAAAACCGGTAACGGAAAATTAACGCTTGCCGGTAAAGGCGCTTATCACGGAATAACCCGTATTAAAAAAGGAATATTATCAATTGCTTCCGTAACGGCGGTTGGTTCGGGAAAAATTGTTTTCGATGACGGAACAACTTTTGAAAACACCGCCGATCTTGACAATTATCATCACCTCACGTTGAACGCCGCTGAAAACGTACAAAAAATAAATGCGCAAAACGTAAATAATGCGGGAGTGATTTTTAATGTTTTGAACGATTGGAATCAAACCGGTTTGATTGACGGCGACGGCATGTTGGTTAAAAGCGGAACAGGAACGATGACTATTTCGGGCAATAATTCGTATTCCGGCGGAACACGAATCAAGTTGGGAGTTTTGGAATTTTCCGTACCGCAGAATCTTGGAAGCGGACAAATTATTTTTGACGGCGGGATTTTACGTAACTTACAGGATATTGATGATTTTGCAATTCCGATGACGACAGGAAACGGTCATTCGTTCATTTTTGAAACACCTCACGATTTGACGATCACCTCGCGTCTCAGCGGCAGCGGCGGATTAACTAAAACCGGTTCGGGAACGCTGACGTTAGCCGGCAATAACGATTATTGGGGTAACACATTAGTTAAAAATGGCGTTCTCAAAATTGACGGGGAATTGCAGTCGGAAGTTACGGTTAATTCCGGTGCGGTTTTGACCGGTTCGGGGATTATTGATAGCGACGTGAATTTCAAACCGGGCGCGATTTATCAATGGAATTTTGGTATTCGGGAAGAGGATTCGCCTTATTTGAATATCAGAGGAGCCGTCAACTTATCCGGTACGATTTTCCAACCTGTTACGGTACAAGACGCGGCACAGGAACATTATCCCGACAAGATTGACGGTTGGACGATAATGCGTTACGGAAACCTTGAAGACAATATCGGTTTTGAGGAATACATTGACAACGAATTAAATCCGTTCTACGATTTTACGCTTGATTATTCGACTCCTTATCGAATCAAAGTGATTGGTTATCATCGTCGTGATCCGCGACCGCTTAGCGATTCCGTTGCGATGGGCATTGTTTTGCCGCAACGAAAAGTTTCCCGACGCGCTTTTGAACAGATTGACAATGAACTTCAAAACGGACGTTATCTTGGTTTACGTTCCATAACCAGACGACCAAAGAATCAGGTTCGCGGACAATCGGCGTCATCGGTTCGGCATGTTTGGGGTAATTTTTATGGACGCAGTTCGGAGTTTGAGAGCAGTTATCACAAGAATGATTCATGGCGTCTTAATTCGTTTGGTCTTCAGGTTGGTTATTCATTTTTGTCGGCGAATTGGTTATCGTTTGGAGTGACTGCCGGAGTGGAAATTCCGCAACTGAAAAACGGACGCGATAAAATTGACGCTTCCGACGGTTTTCTTGGTTTGTATTTTGGCAAAAGAATTTACGGATTATGGGAACTGAAAGGTTATCTTGGCGGCGGCACGCAAAATTACACGTCTTACCGTAACGACACCAAATATACTTACCGTTCCAAATATCGCGGCGATTCCTTTGAAACCAATCTTGAATTAGGACGTCCGATTTTATTTGGTACGTTGTTGGTTCGTCCGCATTTCGGGTTTGATCTTGAATATGCCGCACAACAGGGAGCAACCGAAAACAAAGTGTCCAGTGAATACCGTACTTATTCAAACGCTTCGCTCTCACAATTTTATTTTCGTGTCGGAATTGATCTTGAAAAACGTTTATCGTTGGGCGAAGTCTTTTTGGGAATTGATTACGCCAACATGATTGGCGGTCAAACGTTACCGAATGTCAGGGTTTATTATCCGGCGGTGAAAAGCGGAACAACTGTTTACGGAACAACATTAGGACAAAATATTGTTTCAATTCGCGGCGGCGGAAATTATTATCTGAACGCGGTTCGGAGTAAAGCGTTGTTTATGAACTTGACCGGCGACATCTTCGCCGACCGCGCAGGTGGTCAATGCGGATTCACTGCCACCTTCGGTTACGATTACCGGTTCTAACAGACAACAATCTTAACCTTTCAAGGCGTAAAGAAAACATTATTTGTAATATATTAGTGGAATTTTTGTTTTTTTGCCAATTGTTATACTTTGACCGTTTTTTTATTTGTCCCGCAGGGACAGCGCTTTATTAACCGTAGGCTTTAGCCTATGGTGATTGCCGATCAATCGCTAATCCCGCTAGGGACGACACTTTTTTTGAACAGGATATTAACATCAGCACGCCGCCATCAGTGTCGTCCTTGCAGGACTTTAGGTTAATACTGCTGCTTGCCGTATGCTGAAGCATACGGTTAATAACGTTTTTTGGTGAATCGTCCCTGCGGGACGGAAATACCGATGGACTCGTGAAAATGAGCAGCATGAAAAAGAGACTGTTACGGTGATTGGTTCCATCAAGATTGTTTTTCGTTGCAAAAAAATAAAACCGAATTTTAAAGTGTGAAAAGTATATTTGGAAATATGCCGTGTAACGTGATCAATATAACAGTAAGATCGCTTCACGGAATTTCACACTGAAACACTTTTTTGAACCTCAAAAAACGTAACTGTCTATTTTTTATTTTTTTGTTTTTCCGTTAACTTTATTAAAGAAAGGTTTGATCATGTTACAACAAAAAACTTCACGCCGTAACTTTTTGAAAACCGCAACGGTAACAATTGCGGTTCCGACGTTAATTCCGCGAACGGTTTTTGCCGATACCGCTGCAAAACGTCCCGGCGCGAATGACCGAATCGGTGTTGCCGGAATCGGCGTTGGTCGGCAAGGCAGCGGTGTTTTCGGCGCAGCGGCAAACGATAAACGTACAAAAGTGATCTGCGTTTGCGACGTTTGGAAAAACCGCGCCGAAGAAGTCGCCGCAAAATACAAACTCGCTCCTGAATTTGCGTATCAGGATTACCGCAAAGTTATCGATAACAAAAATGTGGACGCCCTTGTTACCGCAACACCGGAACATTGGCGTTCCCTGATTTGTGTCAACGCGGCGTTGGCAGGAAAACATCTTTACGTCGAAAAACCAATCACGCTCACCATTGAAGACGGCATTCTCATGCGAAAAGCCGTACAAAAAACCGGTATTGTTTTTCAGTGCGGAAGTATGCAGCGGTCAATGGTTCCGAATTATCTCGGTTGTAAATTCATTCGTGAAGGACGTCTCGGTAAAATCACCGAAGTGATTTCCGCAAATTATGAAACACCTTGGTTTTGTAACTTGCCGGAAGAAAAAATTCCTGACGGTCTTGACTGGGATCTTTGGTGTGGACCGACGGAACCTGTTCCGTTCCATTCGCAACTTTTCATTCCGCGCGGCAATCCGGGTTGGTTATCGTTCCGAAATTATTCCGGCGGCGAAATGACCGGTTGGGGAACGCACGGTTTCGATCAAATTCAATGTGCTCTTGGTATGGATGAGACGGGACCTGTTGAAATTCTGGTTGAAGGCGAAAAACTTCAACCGCCGACTTACGATAAACCCGAATCCGCCAAACGCGGTAACGATATTTGTTCCAAACCAAAACTCTCATATCGTTACGCAAACGGATTAACGGTTCGGCTTGCCGAAGGAAATCGCGGCGGCGGAATTTTTATCGGCGAAAAAGGCAAAGTGGAAATTTTCCGCAACAAAATGACTTCCAATCCAAAAGAACTTGCCGAAGACTGGTTGAAAGCAAACGCCGACGTTAAGTTACCGGGTCACACCACCGATTGGATTAACTGTATTTACAGCGGCGAAAAAACAATTGGCAATCTTGAAACAGGAATCCGTACGGCAACGATTTGTCATATTCTGAACATTGCCCGTTATCTTGGACGCAATTTGAAATGGGATCCGGTGAAGGAAGAATTTCCCGACGACGCGGAAGCAAACACTTGGCTACGGCGTGAACATCGGAAAGGTTTCGAGCAGCCAACCGTGTAACAGCTTTGATTCCCAATGAGTCCCGCAGAGACGATACTTTATTAACCGTACGCTTTAGCATACGGCAAGCAGTGATATTAAGGCAACTTCTAAAAACTCATTATTTTGATCGACCGAAATTGATTTTAGTTGATTTTGGTCGATTTTAGTCGGTGAAAAAACGAATTTT
>JAIRLW010000125.1 GCA_031259095.1 Planctomycetaceae bacterium
TAGACGGCATGACGATTACAGATAATGCCGTCCTGAATAACCTAGCCCAATTATATACCTATTCGACTATTTCCGAAGGGACGATTAACGGTAACGGTACAATCTGGGCGCATGTAACAAGCAAACACATCGGGGGAGTAATTGCAACGTTACAAACGATTATTTATTATGGCGATATTATCAATCGACGATATTTACAAATCATGTCGGGTAGTTGTGTCATAACGATTCCATCCGGACACGGTAATGTTGTAACATAAGAAGGGAGAAAACGATGTCCATCAAAATTGAAATACCGCAAGAAAAAATAGACAGTCCGAGCAGTGTGATCAAGTTAAGCGGCGCGGTTGTGGATGCTGACGGCGTTCAGTTGGCGACTCCGGAGTTAATCGAACACGTCGAGATGCGTTTTGCCGAAAGAGTGTTACAACAAAACGGCAATACGGTAACGATTCCGGAGGACACAACCCAATTCCACACGCTATCGCCGGAGGAGTATTATTTTTATAACGATATTCAACCTGCAAAAGCGGGGATTGCAGGCAAGCCTTATACTTTTTTATTCCAACCGGATAAAAGCCGGAGACCGTTTTTTCCGAATCCCGGAATTTTTGAGGTACACTTCCGCTTCATTCCCCGTGCCGACGATGACATTGTCGAATTGCTTTTTAGTTGCTTTGTCGGCGGCGTAAATTCGCCGAGAAAAGTCTGAAAAACCCCACCAATGAGGGGTAAAAATCCGAAAAATCGTCAAAAAACGCCCCCAAAACACCCTCTCAAAGGGGCGTAATTTTTGATATTCTTTAGAAAAAACGAGATAGGGCGTAGAATTGTCGGTTCTGATTCTTGACCAATTAGACCTATTTTTGACAAACGCCTCTTAGAATTGATTCTGTGAGATGTACGAAAATCAGGTTAATTATCAAGCCTTCTTGCCGCTTGTTTCACTTTTTCTTTGTCATGGTCTATGTATCTATTTGTTACTTTTTTGTTCGTGTGTCCTAATAATATTTGCGCCGTATCGTCGACGTCGGTCGCGAACCGATGCCGAATCTGGTTGGGAGTCCAGTGCGGAACGCCGGCTTTCAATGCGGCTCTTCTAATTGCCGATTCATAACCGCTAACGGAATACTGATTATTGTATCTTTTACCCTTTTTTTGCCGTTTTTTGGAATTGGGCGATGAAAAAATAAAATCGCTTTCCGGTTTTGACCGGTACTTTTCGAGAATTGTTTGACCGGTTTTTCGTATCGCAATTAAGCGGCGTTTACCTTTTCGTTCCGTTTTATGTTCAAAGGGTTCGTAAATCCAAATATCATCAGACTGGTCAATATCGCACCAACGGATATTACACACTTCAGAGGGGCGGCAACCGATTTCATATTGTAACAAAACCATATCGGCGATCGCCGGAGGGAGAAACGGCAATGTTTTATCTATAGCGTTTTTTGGTACGGAAACAACCGGTTCGGTTTCGGGGGCGTTTGTTTTGCCCTGTTCTAACTGTTCGACGTATTTCAAAGCCCCCGCAACCGATTCAGGGACTAATTCGTTACCTGCCCCCCATGCGAAAATCCGTTTCACTTTGGTTATGTACATATTGATTGTACTTCGTGAAAGTCCTTTTTGTACAAAATCATTTCTCAATTCTCTTAAATCTACCGGGCCGAAAGAATCAGTTGGCAAGCCCTCATATTTTGCTAATAACAAAGGGACAACATCATTTTTGAAACATTTATAGGTACTGGTCTGCCGTCCCGATTTCTTTCGATAATTTTCAAAAGCCCAGTCGAGAAATTTTGCAACAAGAAACCGAATCGGAACATTATCACCCCTTGTGATACGAATATCGGTTTGCGGTTTGCCAACTATTGCAAGCCGTTTGATAACATCGGCGTAAGCCGATAATGATTCATGCGAGTTATATGCTCCAGGCAGATAGGTACGCTTTCCGGCGATCTCTATGAATCCAAGATTCCGGGTTGAATGTTTGCGGTATTTTGGTACTTTTTTCATGGTAAAATCCTTCAAAAAAAATGGTCTGAAAAACGGACACGGTGTCCGAATTTCAACAATTTTACCACACTTCAAAAGAACATTCAAGACATGCCGTAAACCCTTATTTTACAAGCGTTTATCAATTTTTTTAATCCAAAAAATCGGTCAATTCTTTAGCCTTTCGCCGAAAGGTCACGTCGGCGATGGCGGGTGAAAGCCCTTTGGCAAAACATCGCCTACCTCACAATTTTCGCGTAAATAATAAGGGCGGTTTTTTAACCGTGAAAAGTATTGTCAGGAAAATAAACGTTACCAACAAAGCCGGTAAGCGTCAAAAACAGGACCGTCAATACAGGTTCTCCGGTAATCAATATTCTCTTTGTCCATTTTATTATCAATTTCATTATTAATTTTTGAATCGGTTTTATCATCTTTTTCGCAACGGCATTGGACAACACAGCCGAAACAAATGCCCAAACCGCAACTCATTGATGTTTCGAGTGAAACTTCGCAAGGGAGATTGAGTTGCCGAGCAATCTGAAACGCCGAATAAAGCATTGGGCGCGGACCGCAACAAAGAATTTGTGTCGATTCTCCGAATTGATACACGTTGGAAATTAAATCTGTTACAGAACCATGATAACCGGCGGAACCATCGTCGGTTGCAAGATGAACGTCAACGCCAAGTTTCTTAAAATCTTCCACACAAATCACACGATCAACATTTCGTGTACCATAAAGTAATGTGCAACGGGAATCTGTGCGACCATATTTTTCGGCAAACGTAAGAAACGGTGTTTGTCCGATTCCTCCGGCAACCATCATAAGATGTTTCGCCTTCGTTGGTGAAAAACCGTTACCGAGCGGAATCCAAAAATCAAGCGTCTCACCTGATCGAAATCCGGCGAGACGTTCCGTCATTTTGCCGACAGTCAGATAAATAACTTCCAACATCGTTTCGTGTCCGTTTTCTGAAACGCGATAAATCGCAAACGGTCTGCCCAACAACGGATCGGTACGATTCGGCAACCGAAGCATCACAAACTGTCCGGCGTTAATTGTCGGCAATGTTCCCTCAATAATGAGAGTTAAACGAAACGTTTGTTCCGCTAGTTGGACATTACTCTCAATAATTCCGCTTCCGTGCCGGATTTGACGTTGTGTGCCAGATATGATTTTATTAGACAACATTTTATAACATTAATATTATTGGAAACCTCTAAGAATACCATTTGCCAAAAACAAATTATTTTGACTGATGATTTCGAATTTGGTCGATTTCAGTCAACTAAAATCGACCGAATTCGAGTAAAATCAATCGTAAAGCACATAGAACTATAGCATAAGAACAGTTAAAAAAACAGTCGCAAGCAGGAGAACTTTGTCTTAAAGTGGGAATTTTTAAAAACACCTATTACCATTTTCTAAATGCCAATTTGATTTATGATTTAAAAATCATCCGCTCCTTTGTCTCTATTGGAAATCTCTTGAAACCGGTATTTTTCGATTGAACAAAGTTCGTGAAGGCGAAACGCCGTTGGACGCTCTTTATCGCGGAACCGCCGAAGAAGGACATGTTCCCGAAGGATTCGTCGATTATGAATCCGCTCCGCGTGAATACCGTCTCAATTCCATCTCCACTGCCATCAATATCGATACACGTATTGCCGACCTGTACAGCAGTCCCTACGATCAAGTTAATGAACAAATTCGTTTGGCGGTCGAAAGTCTCAAGGAACGGCAGGAAAGTCAACTCGTTAATAGCGACGATTATGGTCTTCTCAAAAATGTTGCCGATTCCCAGAAAATCAAATCGATTTCCGGTTCGCCAACTCCAGATGATTTCGATGAATTGATTCCAAAAGTTTGGAAAGAACCGTCGTTTTTCTTAGCACATCCCCGTGCGGATGCGGTGTTGAAAGTGATTCCGGTCGATCATAACGGCGAATTATTGCTTCACGAATATACGACGCTGTTGAAAAGCGGCAGAGCGAAATTGGTTGCGGTAACACAAGTTTCCAACGCGATTGGAACGGTTACGCCGACAGAATAAATGTAGGATTAACGTGTAAGCGGTTAAAAACCATAAAGTAAAAGTAATTGTCCGCCATTATCTTTGAATAGTTCTGAAGATTCAAGACCTCACATTGAAAACACAACCGTTGATTTATAATTTAAAACCGTCCTTTAACCCCAATTTTGGAGACATTAGGGACAGAAGGGACATTGGGGACAAATTTAATGAGGTTTCCTACATTTGTTTTTGGCATTGACAGATTGGGCGGGAATGGCGATTATTACGTTTTATCATTTAGGGAATCTCTAAAAATTCATTTAGCAGGATCGCGGACGGGATTCCCGTAATTCCTACCGGTTTTTAATTTTTTAGAATGATGGTTAGAGTTTTTTGTGTTGCCAATCAGAAAGGCGGAGTTGGGAAAACAACGACCGCAATTTCGCTTGCCGATGGTTTTGCCAAATCTGCTGCCCGAACACTGTTGATCGATCTCGACCCGCAATGCAACGCCACAAGCGGACTCGGTTTTGAACCGTCTCAATCGAATTCTCATCCGTTGGTTGCCGGAACTCCGTTTTCGGAATCGGTCGTCCAAACCCGCACCGCTGGACTCGCATTGCTTGCCGGAAGTCGAAATTTCGGCGATATCGAAGCGTTAACCCGAACCAATGAAGAGGAAAGTCGGAGAATTTTGGAGCAATTGAATCAGGAATTGCGTGATTATGATTTTGTGTTGATTGATTGTCCGCCGTCGCTAGGACATTTAACCCAAATTGCGTTAGCCGCCTCGACCGAAGTTCTTATCCCGATTCAATGTGAGTTTTTCGCTATGGAAGGTTTGGTTCAAATGATCGAAGTAATTAAGAAAATCATGGAACAACGTCCCGAAAAACTCGAATTTGGAGGGATTGTCCTGACGATGTACGACCCCGCTCTGGAATTAACACACGAAGTCGATAAAGAAGTTCGTGAATTTTTCGGAGAAATTGTCTTCAAAACAGTCATTCCACGCGATATTGCCGTGAGCGAGTCGCCCAGTCATGGATTGTCCATTCTCGATTACGCCCCAAGATCACACGGCGCAAGAGCTTATATCGAACTTTGCATGGAAATTCTAAATCATCCTTCATAAGTGGATAGTGGATAGTTGATAGTTGATAGTTGATAGTGGAGAGTGGAGAGTGAAATGCCGCAAACGGAATTTTTATCACACGATTAAATAGCACGCTTGCGAACTCTCCACTCTCCACTACTTTCAGCCGCTGGCTTGCGTAAAATTTAATATTCGGGAACCTCTAACAATTCGTTTTTTAACCACCACGTTTTATGAAAAATCAACATCATTTGTCCCTAATGTCCCTATAAAAAGGGACTTTAGGGACAATAGGGACTAATGGGATAAATAATCAATTGATTTAAAAAATTGACGCTTAACTTAATATTCATAGGAGAAGCCCTTTGTCTTTTCAACAATTTATTCTCCGTTGGCTTGCCTCTCAGGTCATGCGGAAAGCAAAATCAGAAATATTCAAAACATCGCCGAAACATTCGGAATCTCGGTCAAACAATTTGTCTGTTTCCAGAGAATTATGTTGTGCCAATCCGTCGGAACATGTTGCGGAAGAGTTGGAGAAAACCGAAGTAGAGGTCGGATTTGTGTTTGCGATGCCAATGGAAGCCGCCGGCGTTGCGGATGTGTTGAAACAATCTCAGACAACAAAAGGGAATGGACGAACTTTTCATACCGGAAATTTTCATGGTTTTCGCGTAGCGTTGGTGGAATCTGGGGTTGGGCAGGAAAATGCAAGGCGTGCCGCCAACGTCTTGATTGATGTGTTCCAACCAAAACGGCTCATCTCCGCCGGTTATGCTGGAGGTTTGACAAAACGTTTAAAACAGTTTAACGTTTGCTTTCCCGAAGTCCTGATTCGAGAATCCGACGGAAAAATGCTCTACGTATCAAATTCCATTCCAGAAAATATCGAACTTTTACCTGATTCCGAAAAAGTCTCGTCCAATTCCAACAAAATCTCGTCCGGTTCCGCGAAACTAAACGGAAAACTTATCCTCTTAACAACCGACGAAGTTGTCGATTCTCCGAAACACAAGTTGTTATTGAATCGCCAAACGGGTGCGGAGTTGGTTGATATGGAAACTTTTGCGGTTGCGGAAGTTTGCCAAAAGAATCGGATTCCCATGTTGGCAGTCCGAATTATTCTGGACACCGCCGATGAACAAATCCCCCAAGACATTCAACGTCTTTTGAAAAACGTCAAAAAAGGCAATGCAAGATTGATTGGTTCGGTTTTGGGGTCGATTTGTTCACGTCCGTCGTCGATACTTGATCTTTTTTCGCTCCGGCAACGCGCTCTCCGTGCCACAGACAAACTCGCCAAACATATTGCGATAGAATTAGGGCATCGAGAAAAGGAATACCGTCAAGGTTAGGAATTATTTCCTAGCGTTCACTGGGTGGTAGGTGATGTTTCGCCGATCACGTCGGTAATAGCCGGCTTGCCCCTGTGAACGGCAGGAAATCGGATAGCTAAATAACGGAAGGCAACACCAATTGCTGTCCGAACACTGGGTCAAGCCGGCTAACGCCGCGCGACCGTAGGTGAAAACCTTTGGGCAAAAGGTCGCCTACCCGTTAGGGCAATTTTAGCAAACGTATATTTTGAAACTTTTTTTTTTTTTTACAAGATAGGAAATGAAATTTTATGAAATTTTGGGCTGTTTATCCCGGATCGTTTGATCCGTTTACGCTGGGGCATCTTGACATTGTTCAACGTGCGAGTGGGCTTTTTGAACATTTGGTTATTGGAGTTGGCGTTAATTTGGAAAAACGTCCACTTTTTTCGGCGGATGAACGTGTTGAGTTAATTCGTCTTTCAACACCGCATCTTACTAATATTGAAGTGGTTACTTATCACGGATTGACGGTTAAATTCGTACAACAATCAGGAGCAAAAATGATGATTCGCGGCGTGCGTCCGATTACGGATATTCCTGCCGAATTGACCATGATGATGGCGAATCGTCGTTTGGCGCCTGATATTGAAACGTTATTTATGATTGCCGACGGCGAACTGGCGCATGTTTCCAGTTCGCTTATTAAAGAAATCGCCCCAATTGCCGACGAAGCAACTTTCGCAAACTTTTTACCAAAACCGATTGTCAGAAAAGTGTTAGAACGAATCCGGCAAGTCCGCGCAAAATAATTTTTTTATGTTCAGAAATTGGCGAGAGCATTTGCTTGAAAAATTATTTGTCCTATTGGTTGCTATCGTCCTTTATGTTCCTAAAATTTTCAATTCAGATTCCGTATTCTTTAATTTTTCGATACAGAGTTCGTTCACCGATACCAAGTATTTGAGCGGCTTCTTCACGATTACCGGCGACAGATTGCAATGTTTCAAGAATAAAAATCCGTTCGATTTCTGTTAACGGTTTACCGACCAGTTCCCGAAGTCCGCGCGATGCGTCAACACTCCATGTTTTATCCGCAACCGGAATTTCAGCGGAAATTGGCAAAGTCAGGATTCCGCCGATTTCTTCCGGTAAATCGTCCTGATCAATCATGCCGTCATAATCGACAACAATCATACTTTCCGCAACATTTCTGAGTTGACGGACATTGCCGGGCCAATCGAAATTGAACAAAATTTTCCGCGCGGCAGGCGTAATACCTTTGATCGTTTTTTCGTAACGTTTTGCAAATTGTTTCAAAAAGTGATCCAGCAACACCGGAATATCCGGTGAACGTTCACGGAGCGGCGGAATCCGAATCGTAACAACTTTAAGCCGATGATATAAATCCTGCCGGAAAACTCCCGACGTAACCGCTTCTTCGAGATTCCGGTTTGTTGCCGAAAGAATCCGTACATTAATTTTGATGGTTGCGTTGGAACCAACCCGTGTAACTTCACTGTTTTCGAGAACACGTAACAATTTAATTTGTGTCGGCATCGGCATATCGCCTACTTCGTCAAGAAAAATCGTACCGCCGTTGGCGTATTCAAATTTGCCGAGACGATCTGATGAAGCATCAGTAAACGCTCCTTTGATATGCCCGAACAATTCGCTTTCCAAAATGTGTTCGCTCAACGCACCGCAATTAAGTGCAACAAAAGGTTTATTTTTTCGCGGACTGTTTTGATGAATGGATTGCGCAAACAATTCTTTACCGGTTCCGGTTTCGCCTTGAATCAGAACAGTAGCATCCGTCGGCGCAACCCGTTTAAGACGTTCAATCACCGCAAGCATTTCAGGACTGTTGCCGAGAACTCCGGTAAAACCAAATTTTTCGTCAAGACGTTGAGTGAGTTCACGGTTAATTCGTCGAAGACGTGAACTTTCTCCGGCACGCTCGGTGATTGTTCGGAGTTGCTGGAGATCA
>JAIRLW010000146.1 GCA_031259095.1 Planctomycetaceae bacterium
GGTAGGCTATAATCCAGACGCCCCTTTCGGGGCTAATATAAAAAATAAAAATTCCACTGATATATTACCTTCTGTTTTATCAAAAATTTTACAGCAAAGGAATGATTTATGCCTAACAGATCAGATTGGCTTCCTGGTCCGCGTGCGGATCAGATTTTGATGGCGAAGGATTGGCTGAGCATTTTGGACTGTCCGACGCCGCCTTGGGGGATTCCGTCTCCCAATGGTCCCTTAGATCAAGGGACTGTAGGGACAAATGATTTTTCATAAAACGTTGCGGTTAAAAAACGAATTTTTAGAAGTTCCCTATTATTAACGTCCCTATCGAGGCTAAGGTGAAAAACAAAAAAATCCGCTGAGATATTACAATTTTTTCATTTTGTTATGTGGTCAGCCCCCTTTGACGAATGGTCAAAGAATTTTATAATAGTGAACGTCATGTTATGAGGTTTGCCTTTTTATTTTTTATAAGGCTTGCCGAAGAGAGATCCGGCGGTGGGAGACCGTGAATCTGGTCAGGTGGGAAACCAAGCAGCCATAAACGTAACCTTTCAGGTGTTCGGGTCTCTCTTCGACAAGCCTTTTTGTATTGCAAAAAAAATAACAATGAAAACAACCCAAGTTGAACCAGCAGACGCCAATCATTCCACGTCCGCAGAACCGGATCATTCCGCCGGATCGGGAAGTTATCAGGTTGTTGCTCGGCGTTATCGCCCTAAGACTTTCGAAGAGTTGGTCGGGCAAAAACATATCGCCCACGCTTTGTCGAACGCGCTCACAACCGGCCGCGTCGGTCACGCTTATCTTTTCACCGGCGCACGCGGCGTCGGTAAAACCTCCACCGCAAGAATTTTCGCCAAATCTTTGAACTGTGTTACCGGTCCGACTCTGGAACCGTGCGGCGATTGCGATAGTTGCCGGAGTGTCAGCACCGGTGAAGATATCGATGTTCTCGAAATCGACGGAGCCAGCAATCGCGGTATCGACGAAATCCGACAACTTCGGCAAAATGCCTCCATCTGTCCAAGCCGTTCAAAATTCAAGATTTACATCATCGACGAAGTTCACATGTTGACTCGGGAAGCGTTTAACGCTTTGCTCAAAATTCTCGAAGAACCGCCGGAACATGTCAAGTTTATTTTCTGCACCACCGAACCGTCTAAAATTCCGATTACGATTCTTTCCCGGTGTCAACGGTTTGATTTTGCCGGAATCGAAACAACCGCAATTTCCCAACGGTTAGCGGGAATTGCGGAAAACGAACATGTTACGGCAGATGACGGAGTGTTTGAGATGTTAGCGCGGCGTGCCGCAGGTTCCATGCGTGATGCGCAATCCCTTTTGGAACAACTCCTTTCGTTTGCACCGGAACATATTTCACTTGCCGATGTTCACGAAATGCTCGGAACCGCCAATGATCAACTTCTTTTTCGGTTGCTCGAAGCGATGCTCCGATGTGAACCGGCAATCATTTTCACCGAACTGGAGGCTGCCGCTTCGGAAGGAGTTGATTTCGGTGTTATGGTGGAACAAATGATGGGATTGCTCCGCGATTTGCTGGTGGTCGCGTCCGGCGGCAACGCATCGCTGATGCTGTTCTGTTCCACTCCGCAATTCGATCAGGTTAAATCGATGGCAAGCGCATTCGGTTTGCATCGGATACTGGCGTCGCTCCAAATTCTCGATCAAACCCATACTAAAATGCGATTCAGTACGCAAGGACGTGTTTTAACAGAATTGGCGTTGGTTCGAATTGCCCATCTTGACCATTTTCAAATGATTTCCGTATTGCTTGACCGTCTTCGTGAGGGCAATCTTCCTCTGCCGTTGCCGGCAACTTCGTCAACAACACAGCCTGTGGCTCCGTCGGTCAAACCGGTTCAACGTGTCATTCCTCCTCCAACAGTTACCAATGCGAATATTAATGTAAATCCTAATTCTAACGTTAATGCTAATACAAATACGAATACGAATACAAACGTTAATGTTGATGCGTCAGTTTCAGCGGCGCCGGTTTCGGCGGTGAATATTTCTCCTTCCAATATTAGTCCGAATCCGAATACTTCTACTTCTACTTCTCTTCCTTCTCCTTCCGGTCAAACGCCGTTGCAACGTTTTAACGAAGCGTCGATTCCTCAGAAAGTCGATCTGGACAATATGACCGATGAGAAGGCGGACGCCGTATGGCGTCATGCGATTGAGACGATTCCGGGAATGTTGGCGACGTATGCGGCTGGTTATAAAAAACTTGTTTTTGAAAAACCGAATGGTTTTCTTGTGGTGTTCGATAAACGATTGGCGAAAGAACTTTGTGAACGTGAATCGCCGCGTCTTCAAAATGTTTTGTCGCAAACAATCGGTAAGGCAATCCGAATCCGGTTTGAACTGATCGAAGAAAAAACTCCAACGTCCGCTCCGGTTCAGGAAGTCAATCGAAGCGCGTTGTTTAAGGAAGTCGTGGAAAATCCGTTTGTTAAAAAAATTGGCGAAATTTTCGGCGCAGAATTATATGATGTACGATAAACCGTTTGAAGGTTTTCAGGTATTTTGTCAAACGATTCACTTGAGGTAACTTCTAAAAACTCAAATTTTACCTTCAGTCAATGGTTGTTTTTTAATTGCACGCAGAGGACGCAGATTATTAGGATTTACGCTGATCGGCTTAATATTTTCATCTGCGCAACTCTGTTTTGATAATGAACCGGACACGCAAGAACAGGCGAAACGATTATGTCAAGAGTTAAGTATATTTTCTGGCGAGACGTTAAATGTTTGTTTAGATGCGGCGGATCCGGGCTGTGCGGGTAAAAAGGAAATTAAACGATTACGCCGTTTATTTTTGGAGTGATAAATGATGTTTGTTGAACATGATGGTTATGTTATTTCTTATTATCTGGTAATTAGATTTTGCCGACCAATGAATTATTTCTTTTAGAAAATGAAGGTTTTATTTTATTTAAAAAGGTTAAAAATAATAATTCTATTATGTGTTCTGTTTTCTTTTTTTATAGTTCCTGATGCGGTATAAAAATTCTGTACATTTTGGACGTCTTTGGACGTCTTTGAAGATATTTAGAGATTCTGAATAATTCAAAAATGTTCTAGGTTCTTTTAGTCCATTGTTTCTACTTTTTTGAGGTGTTGATTTTGTGTTGTCAGACGACGCAATCCCATTCCGTTGACACGTTGCCTAAACATAGTAAAATATTACCTTTGTAATATAAATCGGCGGCATTACAAAAATAATTCACGATAAATCAAATCGGAATTTTTGTAATCACTCAGTTTAATATTTTCAGTTCACATTTAACTCAAAGGAAAAATATTATGTTAAATTCGGCGGAATATTTGAAAAATCTGTTTGGAATGGAAGGTGAAGTTGCGGTTGTTATCGGCGGAGCAGGCGAACTTGGCGGGGCATTAGCTGCCGGATTAGGACAGGCAGGCGCACATATTGTTGTTGCCGATATGAGCGAAGAAGCCTGCAAAACAAGAGTTGAAAAACTTAAAACTCTTCATGTAAACTCGTCCTACGCGGTGGTCAATATCACCCAACGAAACTCCATTCAAAACTTGCTCAAAGAATCGCTCAACATTACCGGAAAAGTCGATATGCTGGTCAACTGTGCCGGAATCAATGCCGGTAATTCGTTTCTCGAAGTTGACCCAAACCAATGGGATAAAATTTTTGCCGTTAATCTCAAAGGAATGATGGAAACATGTCAGGTTTTTATCGAATCAATGCTCGCCAACAACGAAGGCGGATCAATTTTGAATATCGGAAGCGTTAACTCTGACCGTCCCCTTTCACATGTCTTTGCTTACGCAGCATCCAAAGCAGGCGTCGTGAATCTGACACAAAATATCGCTCAAGAATTCGCAACAAAAAAAATTCGCGTCAATTCAATTTGTCCCGGTTTTTTTCCCGCAGAACAAAACCGCCAATTGCTCAACGCGGAACGAATTGATCATATTATGCGGGGAACTCCAATGCGACGTTACGGAACACCGGAGGAATTGATTGGCGCCGCGTTACTTCTTTTATCGAAAAAAGCTGGAAGTTACATGACCGGCGCCGCCGTTTATGTTGACGGCGGTTTCACTTGTTCATGGTTTTAGAAAATAACTGGTAACTATTCCATCGCGGTGTTCCAAGTAAGGTGGGCAACCTTTCGCCCAAAGGTCGCTCGACGTACTCGCCGATTTAACCCTGTTTGTGTCAGGAAATCGGAGAGCAAAACGGTAGGCAGCATAAAATGACCGTCCGTACACAGAGTCAAGCCGGCTATCGCCGATGCTATTAACTAAAAAAATTTAACTAAAAAATTTAACTAAAAAATTTCAGGCGAAACATCGCCTACCTCTTGATTTTTGACGTCAATAATGATCTCCCAAAAGGTGAAATAATCGTCATGATTCCGTAGTGTCATGAATGTTCATTGTTCCGTCCCGTTAGGGACAAAATGTTGGCAGTAGAATTTATGATTTGTGTTATTATTGCGTGCGGCAGCCATACCCGAATGATTACCGAACACCAGAATCTTGCCGCAGACGGTGTTTCATTGGTGGAGCTTCGGCTTGATTTTTTGCGTCGTGAACCCGATGTTCACCGTTTGATTTCCAACCGCCCAACCGCAATTATTGCAACGGTACGCCGGACACTGGACGGCGGACTCTGGCGCGGCGCCGAAGAAAAACGTCTCCAACTACTTCGATCCGCCATTGTTGCCGCGCCGGAATTTGTTGATCTGGAAGTCGATATTGCGGATAAAATTCCGCCGTTTGGACAAACACGACGCATTATCAGTTACCACAATCTGGAGGAAACGCCGGAAAATCTCGACGCACTGCATCGTGAAATGTTGACGAAATCGCCGTATTTTATCAAGATTGCGGTCAATCCTAAAACGGTGGACGATATGTTTCGGTTTATGGCGTTTGTTCGGGAGAAAAATCGGGAAGCGAAACAACTCGGCGATAAAGGTGTTCGGGTTATTGGAATCAGCATGGGCGAAATGGGCAAAGCAACTCGGATTTTGGCAAAAAAATTCGGAATGCCTTATACTTACGCGACCTTTTCCCAAGACCGAATGATTGCTCCCGGTATGTTGGTTTATAAGGAACTGCTTGATTTATACCATTACGATCAAATCAACGCGGACGCCGCTGTTTACGGTATTATCGGCAATCCCATTGGACATAGTTTGAGTCCCTTGATTCATAACCGATCTTTTATCGAACAAAAAATCAATGCCGTTTATGTTCCGTTTCCGCTGGACGATGATAATGTCCCTGATTTTATCAATCGGGCAAAGGAAATGGACGTTAAAGGATTAAGCGTAACAATTCCGCATAAAGTTGTGGTGATGCGGCATTTGACCAAGATGGATCCGGCGGTCGAGAAAATCGGGGCGTGTAACACGTTGGTGTTTCGGGACGAAGAACGGCTTGGTTACAACACAGATTATGTCGCGGCGGCGTCCAGTATTGAAACGGCGGCTGGCGGGAATTTTCTGGACGAAAAAAGTGTTCTCGACGGCAAAAACGCGCTTATTCTTGGAGCGGGCGGAGCGGGAATGGCATTGGCTTACGGATTAAAAAAACGCGGCGCGATGGTAACCATCACCGATATTAACGGCAATCGTGCTTATGATTTGGGAAAACATCTCGATTGTGAAATTATTGATTGGAAATCGCGGGACAAGTTAAAACCAGATATTCTTGTTAATTGTACACCCATTGGGATGCATCCGAATGTGGACGAATCACCGTTTGAGAAATCGGCGCTTCATTCGCGAATGATCGTGTTCGATGTGGTGTATAATCCTGAAAACACGTTGTTGCTTAAGTTGGCAAAGGAAAAGGGATGTGTTGCGGTTTCCGGTGTGGAGATGTTTGTTGGTCAAGCCTGTTTGCAATTTAAACTTTTTACCGGTCAAAAAGCGTCTGCCTCTCTGATGCGTAATCTTGTCCGCAATGCCCTATCCGCAACCCATTGAAAATTTTCGTAATTATTCAGCAGATTCATCAAAAGTTTGTAAACATAAGGTAGATGATGTTTCGCCGAAATTTTTTAGTTAATAGCGTCGGCGATAGCCGGCTTGCCCCTGTGTTCGGACGGCAATCGGTATTGCCTACCGTTTTGCATTCCGATTTCCTGCCGTTCACAGAGTCAAGTCGGCTATCGCCGATGCGACCATAGGTGAAAACCGTAGGTGAAAGCCTTTTGGCAAAAGGTCGCCTACCTGAGATGAACCAAACTGCTATCCCAAAATTCCAGAACAATTACGATTTTTTAGAGAGATAACGGTTCACTGGCGAGTTGGCGTTCATGTTTGGTCATTTCGTAAATGTCGCGGAGTAATTGAACATCACAAGGACGTTGCTCGACATTCCGGCGGGAAAACATTCGGGCTTGAGTTTGCACCAACGTCTCAACCGCCGTCTCCGTAACCTGACCAAAGGTTCGCGCATAATTAACAAAACTCGGAACATTGGTCGTTACAAATCCGTAAACCATACTGCACGCCCCAATCGTTTTACCGGTAAAAATACTCGTGTTGATTGCCGTCTTAGCGTAATCGCCAATAAAACAGCCGACAAACTGCATTCCGGTTTTAACTCTTTTATTAGCGTATTCCATGACGACTTCACCGTAAGTGTTTTTCAGATCACTGTTACTGGTTCCCGCACCGAGATTGACCCAACTACCAAGATAACTGTGTCCGAGAAAACCGTGATGTTGCTTATTGGAATAAGGTTCAATAATAGACGCTTCGACTTCGCCGCCAACTTTTGTCGTACTTCCAAGAGACACCGCATCTTTCATCGCGGAATGTTCAATAATTTTCACCTTTTTGCCAACATAAACCGGTCCTCGGAAAAAACAGTAAGAACCGACATTAACATCAGATTCCAAAATAATCGGACCTTCACTGCTGTCCGTAACACAATATTGCCCAAGCGGTCGTCCATCGGCAGAAAAAACGCCATCGGCAATTTCTTTATATTCACGGGTTCGAAGCCGATCATTGAGATTGTCATTCATAATACGAATCTGATGACGAACAATATCATGAGCATATTCCAACATCGGAATAGGAACTTCAAGCGGCGGCAACTTTTTATCCTCAATAATTCCTAACAGTTGAGACGCACCGATTGGCTCATTGGGAAGCGGATTTTCATGAGAAAAAAGCGCACAAGCAACCCCATACGGACCAGAAACAACTCCAGATCGACCCTCTGAAATAAGACGTTTAAAATGGTCAATCAAATCAATATGCGGAACAACCCGTGCATTGAGAATCAAAACCGGTTCAGAACGATTCCCTTGTTCGGCTTTCCAAATCCAAGGATAATCGGAAAGAACAAGGTCTTTAAGATAAGGACGAACAATCACTTCGATATTATCGGAAAGACGGCGAACCAAATGAATCAACCGGTAAGTTCCAATATTAATCGCAAAAGCCGGACGTGCAATGGTCGCCGGAAACAATTGAGGCGAAAGATTATCTTCAAACAGAATAATGTGCATGGGAATAATATGGGAATAATATGGAAAACTGGAAAAAGGATAAAACTTAGTTAAAATTTAACAATTTTCCAAAGTATAGCATATAAACTATCGTGCGAACAGAAACTAAGAAAATAAAATGAAAAGTTCTGATTGTTTTGGTAATGTCAGAGCCATTGTTTACGTCCACAACCATTCGGCAAAACTTATCCCAATGGCGGACGCAACCAATCCAATAAAATCGACGGGATATTACGCACCGCAAAGAAAAGACAAATGATAAAAAAAATGCCCCAATACACTGACTCTTCATAAGGCAGTCGTACATTTTTTTGCCGATAATGTTCGTACCATTTTTTTCCCAACAAAAACATCGCCACAGGCAACAACGACACGGCAAGCGGTTGATAACGAAATGCCGTTGTAACGTTAAAATGTAACAGATAATGTGTTGCGCGAAGTGTTCCGCAACCGGGGCAATACAAGCCTGTTAGATAATGAAAGGGACATGGCGGAATCAATCGGTATTCCGAAGGATGTCCCTGATAAAGAACAATCAACATCATTCCCGCCAGCAGTGTTGCGATGATGATAAATCGGTAACTGTGAAAATTGGACATCGTTGTTATGTCGTAACCGGTACAGTAATATCTGAAGAAATTGTTCCTCCGAACAAATCTTCATAGGCATAACTCCATGCCGCCCAAAGGAACGGAGCAACAAAGAATATTCCGATATAACAAAAACACATTCCCGCCATGCTTAATATCAACATGGTAAGCGTTAATCCTAACACGGAAAAAAAATGTTTGCTAATAACTCGCCTGCTGATTTCCATCGCATCCCAAAACTGTAAATTACGATCCATCGTCAGATGATACGAAAAAAACCACAATAAAGCAAGACCAATGATAATAAGATAAAGCAACAAAACAAATGAAAGATGCATACCCAAAACACCGAATACCATACCGTTTACGTTTGGAACTTGTGGAGGAAGTTCCAAATGATTAAAGTGCAGATGTATGGCGGGTTGACGAGGAGTCAGGAAACCAATAGATAAAATCGACATAAAACCAACTATTCCGGCAAATATTAGATACAAACCTACTAAAATAGCGCTTTGCACAATACCAACCAGAATAAGTTGTAGAGTTTGCCGTCGAAAACCGACAAAAATGTCCGCCAATTCCCGATGTTGCCGCCGGATTTTTCCCAAATAATAGTAACTCATTCCGCCCAGTATGATAAATGAGAGAATAGGAATACTCAGACAAAGTGTTGCAACAAATGTTACGCCGAAAAATGTCCAATAATCGGAACAAACCAATGACCATGAGCGGGCAAGACAACTCGAAATCGAAAGACTTTTTCCGTTACGTAATGTTTCTTCAACGAATGCCTTCACATCAACACGAGCAGGTTCAGCGCTGGAAAAAAACTGTTTGGTCGATGCACCGCATTGCGGACAATAGGCAACCTGATCGTCCGGTAAAGCAACTCCACAATGAGAACAATACATGGGTTTTCTCCTATAGGTTAGGTTGGGAATATTAGTAACTATTCAGTGGATTCATTAAAAGTTTGTCAATAATAAGGTAGGCGATGTTTCGCCGAAAGATTGCCGATCTTGCTTAGGCAGCGCGCAAAACTAAGTTGCTCAGAGGCGCCTAATTGAGTATAGACATTGTGTTTTGCAACAATTAATATAACATGAACAAGTGTTTTCCTTACACACTGAAAGGGCTGTCGGATTATAGCCCTTTCAGGGCTAAGATTGCTGTTTTTACAATGATGATGTTTTGTATCCGTTTGATTTTTATTAATGTTCGTACTATTGATCAAGTTATTTTCGCGCGCTGCCTTAGTTTCACCACTACTGAATCATTTATAAAAAAGATTGTAACCATGCCTCCTTATCAAGTCAAGCCCGCGCCAAACTGAAAATAGAAAAATTACTGAAATTCCATGTCTTTCTGTAGTTTCAGTTTAAAAATGTTAAAGAACGAAAACCGAATGCTAAAGTAGGATAAAGTATATCTTTACCACCAATGATTAAGGTTCTTGAAAACGCCGATACTTTCTATTATGATGATTCTTTCTCAAATTTCAAATTCTGAAACGATCAGCAAAAATTATTACCGATGGCTCCACATTTTATTTATGAAATGCGTCAGGTCTCCAGACGGTTTGGAGAAAAAACGGTTTTGTCTAATATTAGTCTGATGTTCTATTATGGGGCAAAGATTGGTATTGTCGGCGAAAACGGCGCGGGCAAATCGACATTGCTCAAAATTATGGCAGGCATTGATACTAATATTGACGGCGAAACGATGCTTGCCAAAGGAATGCGGGTTAAATATGTTGCGCAGGAACCGGAATTGTTGCTTGACGCGACGGTTCGTGAAAACCTACTCACGGCAACCGCTCCGATTCAGAAAAAAATTGACGCTTTCAACGAAGTTTCCCTGGCGATGGCTGATCCGAATCAATCCGATAATTTTGATACGCTTATGGAAAAGATGGGAAAACTTCAAGAAGAAATTGATGCGGTGAATGGTTGGGAACTTGACCGGATGATTGATGTTGCCGCCGACGCATTGGTGTTGCCGCCGGACGATGTGGTTGTACGAAAATTATCCGGCGGAGAACGCCGCCGTGTTGCTCTTTGTATGGCGTTGCTTGAAAAGCCGGACTTATTGTTACTCGACGAGCCGACAAACCATCTCGACGCCGAAACCGTTCAATGGCTTGAAGGAACGCTCCGCGATTATCCGGGAACGGTGTTAATTGTTACGCATGACCGGTATTTTCTGGACAATATTACGAAATGGATTCTGGAACTGGAAAATACAAGAGGAATCCCGTTTGAAGGAAATTATTCGTCGTGGCTTGCGCAAAAAACGGAACTGCTTCGTGTTACGGAGAAGAAGGAATCGCAGCGTCAAAAAACGTTACAGCGTGAACTCGACTGGATTCAAACGGCGCACAAAGGACGGCTTCAAAAAAATCAAGCCCGTATTGACGCTTACGAAAAACTCGCTTCTCAACAAACATGGGACGATAAAAGCGATACGATTATTCAGATTGCGCCGGGACCTCGGCTTGGCGATAAGGTTTTATCGTTCAAGAATATTTCAAAAAGTTATGATATTGCCGGAAAGCGGACGGTGTTGATTGACGATTGTTCGTTTGACCTTCCGCGCGGCGGAATTGTTGGAGTGATTGGTCCCAACGGAACCGGTAAAACGACCATGTTTCGAATGATTGTCGGCGAGGAGCAACCGGATAGCGGAACGTTGGAAATTGGTTCAACAGTTCAGTTGGCTTATGTCGATCAACACCGCGACGCATTGAATGATGAAAACACGGTGTTTCAGGAAATCACCAGCGGTAAAGAGATGATTGAACTGGGAACGGTTAGAATGAACAGCCGCGCTTATGTTTCGCGTTTCAATTTTCGCGGTACGCAGCAACAAAAGTTACTAAAACAATGCAGCGGCGGAGAACGTAATCGGGTTCATCTTGCAAAATTATTGAAACGAGGCGGCAATTTGTTATTGCTGGACGAACCAACGAATGATTTGGACGTTAACACGATGCGTGTTCTTGAACAGGCGTTGATTGATTTTGCCGGTTGCGCGATGGTGATTTCCCACGACCGTTTTTTTCTTGACCGGATTTGTACTCATCTTCTTATTTTCGAAGGTAACGGTAAAGTTGCGTGGTTTAACGGTAACTTCGCCGCTTATGAGGAAATGCTCAAAACAAGAGACCCCAACCGATTAGAACATCGGCGCGGAAAATATAAAAAATTTGTATAACATTTTTTGACTAATAATTATTTCGACTTCGGTCGATTTCAGCCGACCAAAATCGACTGAAATCGAATAAAATTAATTTTTGTAATATTTCAGCGGAATTTTCGTTTTTTTATTTGTCCCGCAGGGACGACACTTTATTTTGTAATATATCAGTGGAATTTTTATTTTTTATATTAGCCCCGATAGGGGCATCTGGATTATAGCCCGCCCCAACGGGGCGGGTTTAAGTTCCCCGCCAACCCAACGCCCTGAAAGGGCAACGGGAAAATGATTTAAATGACAAACTGTTTATAATCCTGACGCCCTTTCAGGGCTTTGGTGTTGTGATAACTTGAACCTACCCCGTTGGGGTAGGCTATAATCCTATTGCCCTTTCAGGGCGAATACTTTTTTAACCTCAAACAAAATAATTCCACTGATATATTACTTTATTTTTTATTTTGACGATTCATTAAGTGTCGTCCCGAGCGGGACTCAAAATAAATTGATCACTCAAAACACTGAATTATTACCAAAAAACAAAAATTCCACTGATATATTACTAATTTTTAGAAATTCCCATGAGAAAAAACATGACTTCTTCCAATTCGCCAAAAAACGAAACGATTCTCCAACCGTTAAACATTGTTTATCGTCGTCAACGAATACAAAAAATTATTGAAGGAACCGCTTGGGGATTTTTACTGAGTTCGGTAACAACTATTTTTGTTTTGTTTATTTTTCTGTTCGCCGGTTTTTCCAACCTTGTTGATTTTTCCGGTCAGGGGTTGGTTTTATTGATTTTTTTTGCGGTGTTGTTTGGTTTTTGTTTGGGGGCGGTGGTCGGATTTTTTCTGCCGATTGATCGCCATGAGTCCGCACGTCAGGCGGATCAGTATTATCATTTTAAGGATCGTCTTTTAACCGCAACAAAATTATTATCCCGTTCAGAAACAACTCCGATGGAACGTCTGCAACTCGAAGACGCCGCGTGTTGCGCCCGAAATATTGATCCGAAATCGGTTATTCCCTACAAATTGCCGTCCCGTTTTTTTGCGGCAATCGTTGCAACAGGAATTGCTTTCGCCGTCGGAATTGTTTCACCATATTTTGTGCAACAACAAAATGCGGTTGCCGCTGTGCGGTTGCCGGAAATTATTAATGCCGCTGAAACACTGCAAAACGAACTTGTTGAAAAAATTGAAGAATTAGCGGAACAAAATCCTGAAGAAAAAAATCTTCAGGAACTTTCGGGAGAACTTCAAAAACTGGTCGATAAACTTGATCAATCGGCAACGAATCCCAGAGAATCTCTTTCAACGCTTTCCGAAATGGAAGAAGCGATTCGTTCAGTGTTGAGTGAATTTCAGATGGAAACATTCGACGCTTCGATGAAAGAAGTTGCCGAAGCCATGAGTGTTTCCGAAGCGACCCGTGCGATTAGTCAGGCGTTGAAAGAGGAACAGTATGCTAAAGCGGCGGAAGAACTCAAAAAATTCGACGCCCAATCAATGGAAACAATGTCCAAGCAGGAACGTAACGCCATTGGCGATCAAATGAGAAAAACGTTGGATAATATGGATGATCGGAATCAGAAAACGCTTCAAAAAACGACACAAAAATTAGCCAACGCTTTTGAACAAAATGATGGAGAAAAGGTTCAGGAAGGAACGGATGAATTTGCCGCTGAATGTAACAAACAGGCGCTTCGTAAGGAAATCAGTAGTAGTCTCGAAGGCAAACTTGCGTTGTTGGGACTTTGTAAGTCGGAATGTAACGGAAGCGGCGGACAATCTGCTAAGTCCAATAACGGAGGCAATAATACGAATAAATCTGATTCAGCGGATAAAAATTGGGGAACCGGAGCCGCTGGAAATCCGACTTCGGGCGAAGCGACTCTTCTCGATAGTCAACGCGAACAAAAGAATGTTACCGGAATTGTCGGTCAAGGCGAATCGGAATACGAAAAGTTCAACACCAATGAAGCGCCGCAAGAAAAAACTGGACGTGAACAACGTGAATCGTTTCAGGAATATCATAAAATTGCCGAAACGGTTCTTGAATCGGAACCTATTCCGCTTGGTCAACGCCAAATGATCCGCCGTTATTTCGAATCAATCCGACCAAACGATGAAGAAATAAAATAATGGGAACCTCTAAAAATTCGTTTTTTCACCACAACGTTTCATGAAAAATCATTTGTCCCTAATCCCTAATATCCCATGAGTCCCAATTGTCCCTACACAGAACATTTCAGGGACAATTGGGACAACGATTCATTACAAACTATTAACTATTAACTATTAACTATCAACTTCAACTACACCCCATACTTTTACCGCAGTTATAGCAAAGATAGCAATTTCCGGCGCGAACACTAATTGCTCCGCAAGCGTCGCAAAGCGGTGCATCGGATTGGAACATACCATATTGTTCGTCTGCGGTTGTTGCAGACATTGTTGCGGAAAACGGGGGCGAAAAACGGTTCAAAACGGAAAACGGTTCAGGTTCATCGGCAACCGCAACAGCGCTGTCAATAACAGAAATATTGACCATTCGTTCCGGTTGATCCGGATTTATCTGACTCGGATGCGATAACAAGTTTGTCGATTTCGGCGAATTGTAACCAAAAACCGAATTGTTGTGTTCCGACGAAGACGAAGGAAGCGGTTGTGAGTTTAAAGTTCCGGTTCCGGTCGGCAAGGTTTTTTCGTTGCCGTCTTCCGCTTTGCCGACCACTCCGCAACGTCGGTCCTTACTATCGTGGTCTAAATGGAGATTTTGCGGGTCTTGCTGCACGGATTGCATGTCCGGCAAAAAGGTTCGACCAAGCCAACGGAAAATATAATCGACAAGACTTTTCGCAATCGGAATATCAGGATTTTTGGTATGTCCCATTGGTTCAAACCGTGTGTGCGAGAATTTTTCAACATAAACCGAAAGCGGTACACCATATTGCAAACTCATTGAAATCGCCGTGCCGAAACAATCCATCAAACCGCCTATCGTACTGCCTTCTTTTGCCATAGTAATAAACAACTCGCCAACCCGTCCGTCCGGATAAAGTCCCACCGTAATATAACCCTCATGACCGGAAACATTGAATTTATGAGTTACCGATTGGCGGGTATCGGGCAAACGTTCACGCCGAGGACCGGCAAGTTTCCGTTTTTCCTTGCGGCTGAGCGTTGTTTCCGCGTCGTTATTTTTCGATTTATCCGCTTCGTTTGTTGCGGAAAGCGGTTGCGCGCCTTTCGAACCGTCACGATAAACCGCAAGAGCCTTCAGACCAAGTTCCCAACCCAACATGTAAGCGTCGGCAATATCCTGAGCGGTGGCGCTGTTCGGCATGTTGACTGTTTTCGAAATCGCGCCGGAAATAAAAGGTTGCGCGGCAGCCATCATTTTAACGTGAGCATCCCACGCAATACAACGGTCTGAACCCGGTGTTGGGAAAGCACAATCAAAAACCGGTAAATGGGCATCAACTAAATGCGGCGCCGCGTGAAGAGTTCCTTTTTCCTGAATATGATCGATAATCTCCGTAATTTCCGCATCGGTATAACCTAATGTTCTCAACGCCAGCGGAACCGTATTATTAACAATTTTAAGCGTTCCGCCGCCCGCTAACTGCTTGAATTTCACAAGCGCAATATCCGGTTCAATTCCCGTCGTGTCACAGTCCATCATAAAACTGATCGTTCCTGTTGGAGCGAGAACAGTTGCCTGAGCGTTACGGAAACCATTGCGGCTTCCGGAATTGCGGACTTCATCCCATAACCGTTGCGCCCGTTTTTTCAGATAATTCGGACAATTCCCGATTCGGTTCACCGCGTCCCAGTGCATGTCGATGACCTGCAACATCGGTTCACGGTTTGCGCCGAAGGCTTCGAATGTTCCGACAACTCCCGCTAATTCCGCGCTGGTTCGGTAAGCCGCTCCATTCATTAACGCCGTCAAAACACTGCACAAACCGCGTGCCTCGTCGGAATCATACGGCAAACCAAGACTCATAATCAAACTCCCAAGATTGGAATATCCAAGTCCAATCGCACGAAAACGATGACTGTTTTCCGCTATCTTCTTGATCGGATAACTCGCACGATCAACAATGATTTCCTGAGCAATAAAGAATATCCGACAGGCATGAATAAATCGTTCCGCGTCGAAGAGTCCGTCTTCTTGCCGAAACCGCATGAGATTGATACTTGCCAGATTGCATGCGGTATCGTCAATACTCATGTATTCGCTGCAAGGGTTTGAGGCGTTAATTCGTCCTGAGTTTGGGGTTGTGTGCCAACGGTTGATGATGGTGTCGTACTGAACTCCCGGATCACCGCAAGACCATGCCGTGCTTGCAATTTTGTCGAACACTTGACGGGCAGGATAAGTTGGTCCTTCTTTCGCCGGATTGGTCACCCAATGGGTTGCCCAAATTTTGTCCTCTCTAACCGCTTTCATGAAATCGTCCGTAAGACGAACCGAAAGATTCGCATTTTGGAAAAGAACCGACGTATAAGCGTCTTCGTAAGACAAACCGTTTTTCATTAAGATTTTGGCTTTTTCTTCTTCACGAAATTTGCAGTCGATAAAATTCATAATATCGGGATGAGTTACTTTGAGCGACTGCATTTTGGCGGCGCGTCGAGTTTTCCCGCCGCTTTTGACAACAGCGGCGATTTGGTCGTAAACCCGCATGAAGGACAACGGTCCCGACGGTTTCCCGCCGCCGGCTAATTTTTCGATACTTGACCGAATTGTCGAAAGGTCAGTGCCGGTTCCGCTGCCGAATTTGAAAAGCATTGCCTCACTTCGGGCAAGGTCCATAATTGCTTCCATATTATCCGCAACACTTTGAATAAAACATGCGGAGGCTTGCGGATGTTCGTAGGGATTTTCGGGTTGTGTGGCTTCGCCTGCCTGCTCGTCCCAATGCCAAGTGCATTTACCGCCCCGAACTCCGTATTGCGGATACAATCCCACATTGAACCAAACCGGCGAATTGAATGACCCATACTGATGAAGCAGCAACCACGTTAATTCGCGGTAAAAAATTTCACCGTCTTTGGGAGAAGAAAAATAACCGTCTTCGGTTCCCCAATCGGCAATAGTTCGGCTAACCCGATGAATTAACTGCCGAATACTTTTTTCACGTTGCGGCGTATTGGGTTCGCCGTAAAAATATTTACTGGTAACAACATTGACGGAAAGTTGACTCCAGGCGCTTGGAAATTCGCAATCGTTTTGTTCAAAGAAAACAGCGCCGCCGTCACCTTTGATTGTTGCGGTTCGTGTTGTCCATTCAACAGTGTCAAACGGATCGGCAACATTTTCCGGACAAAAGACCGGTTTCATTTTAAGAGAAACAGTCTGCTCTGTTTCGACTGTATTAAGTTCTGAGCGGGGTGCATCCAAACTAATCATAGTATCCATAAAAAATAAGTCAGAGGAGGAAACTGAAATATCCTATTCAAAAACATACTCCTTAAATTTACAGTAGGCAATTTCTAAAAACTCGTTTTTTGATCGACCGAAATTGACTAAAATCGATTTTGGTCGATTTCAGTCGAAGTTTTTAGAAGTTGCCGGTAAATACTTCAAAATATGCTGAATCAAATCATTTCAAGGGTTAATAGTTACAACACATTGTATTCTCGACGGTTGAGGTTTTTATTTAATTGGTTTAATAGGATATAGTTAGGAACAATTGGGAACGCCGGACTTTGAATATGGCGGCGTAACGCCAAAGAACAAGACGATTTTCGATCTTTTAGACTCTGTTGTATTTCCTTAACTTTGTATTCCTTACACCGAACTCCTTTCAAGAGTGAGCCTACATATTGTGGTTCCTTCAAACCGGAGACACGATATACTGTCCGGCAAGAACAGAGAATATCATACCGTATCTCAAAACCGCGTCAATTCACTTCCTCAAGATTTTTATAAGTTGCTGTTTGCAAAGAGTTTACAAAGTTTCTCATTTTGAGACTGATAGGTTATTCAAAGGGAGAACATAATATAACTCTTTTCATTTTAAATAGTTCGGGATTTTGGGCGCATTTTTTATGAAACAGTGTTAATCAAGCAAAAAAAATTTTTTTATTTTCATATCGTTTTGAAAATACACTGATTACATAGAATAGTGAAACTAGGCAAACTAAGACGACAAACAAAAATTTGTTTTAATATTATTTATTTGTCCCTAATGTTAATACTGATAAAGTCGCCCATGCGACGTGGTAGGCGATTCTTTATCTCTGAAAGATTTTCACCGATAATCGCGGCGGTTTAAATGGAGTGGGAATTATTTTCGGTTAGGCAATCATTTTTGTACGGTTTATACTCAATAAGACGTACTTGTTTTTTTGTACCGATTTCATATTCGACGCCGCGCCATTCAACACGGCGGAGAAAGTAAAGCTGAATTAATGCGGAAGTATAGACGATTTGTGTAACCGGAATCATCAGAAGAGTTAGGAATGTTTGTTTGATTCCCCACGCTTTGAGCGATTCGCCGCGTTGTTCCAGTAATTTTCGAATGTTGTTTTCCATGATTGGCAGAGTTCCGAACACACCGCCCCAATAAACGGCAAACGATCCTAAATTCCAAACGATCAGAGACTTGTTTCCGTACAACAATCCGGCAACAAAAAGAC
>JAIRLW010000181.1 GCA_031259095.1 Planctomycetaceae bacterium
CCCAACATAAAAACGTTGATTCGATTCTCTGCACGATGAAAGATTTTGTCAAAATTGAACGCTTTGAGTCGGTTTCCATTCCGATTCAAGCGGCGCTGATCAACATCCGATTCCTTTCCGGCGAAACGGAATTCCGAAAACTTCTCAAAAAAATCCGCTGATATATTACGAATTTTTAGAGACGCCCGAATATTTATCTGTGTCAATCCGTTAAATCTGCGTTATCTGTGTGCCATCTTTTTTATTGACATACACCGACGCCAAAACGCCGACCATCATCACCACAACAATCACTCCAAGCGAAACCCAAGTCATTATGTCTTCGGCATGAAAATAGTGAATCACCTCAATACAAAGCAATTTCACTCCGACATACGCCAGAATGACCGACAGACTCACTTGTAAATAACGGAATTTGGCAATCATTGCCGCCATTACAAAATACAGTGATCGTAAACCGAGAATCGCAAAAACATTCGAGGTAAACACAATAAACGGGTCTTGGGTGATGGCGAAAATTGCCGGAATGGAATCGATGGCGAAAATCAGGTCGTTGCTTTCGACCACCAGAAGAACCAGCAACATCGGCGTACATGCCCAAACATAACCGGAATCCTCCGATTCTTTACCGAATTGCTCCGATTCCTTTTCCTTGTCTTTTCCTTTTTCTTTCGGAATTTTGACAAAAAAATGTTCGGCGTGATATTCTGACGTGATACGAAAAAAACGTTGTGTCAGTTTGACAAGCGGATTTTTTTCGGGATGAACTTCTTCTTCCTTATGAAAAAGCATTTTGACTGCCGTAACAAGGAGTAGAACACCGAAAATGTACAGAATCCAGTTGAACATCTGTATCAACGCCACGCCGAGCAGAATCATGACGCCGCGCAACAGTAACGCTCCGAAAATTCCCCAGAACAAAACGCGGTGTTGGTAAAGGCGTGAAACTCCGAAAAACGAAAACACCATTCCAATCACAAAAATATTATCCAGACTGAGCGATTTTTCAATCAGATAACCGGTAAAAAACATCTTGGCCGCTTCCATCCCATTAAGAGTTATCTTGCCGCAACCAATTTCGAACACATGATTTTCATAAAGAAAATAAATGCCCACATTGAAAATCAGCGCAAGCGCAATCCAAAGAGTTGTCCAACCGAGCGATTCCCGAATACCCGGAACATGGGCTTTCCGGTGGAACACGCCCAAGTCAAGCAGCAATAGAAAAATCACCAACCCAATAAATCCAACCCAAAGCCAAAGAATACTCATTGAAAAAAAACCTCCAAAACTTTTATGTTAGGCGTGTGAATAACCATAATCTAAAAGGAAACTTCTAAAAACTCGTTTTTTTGATCGACCAAATTCGACCAAATTCGACTGAATTCGATTTTGGTCGATTTCAGCCGATCTGAATTGCTTTGTCTTCTAATTCTAGATCGCGATGTTTCATGTGAAACATTTTGATATTTTTACACGGAAAATATTCAAACTCGATGCGGTTTTTTATTAACCGCAACAAAAGATAATCTTGGAAAGGTTGAATTTACCACAAACACAAAGGAATTTCAAGACAACTCAATCAACGATTATCATAGAAAAATAACATGGTAAAATACAATCCGATTGGGGTGTTCATTTTTTTGATAAAGAGAATAATCATGGGTGAAATTTATGCGGACATTACGTTGTATAACGGAGCGGATTTTATAGCAACAAAAAATGGGAACACTTCCGGCAGAACAAATAGGCAATTACAATGAATGGTCTATTGACAGGAATTAGGCAAGATGTTATATCCTTTCTCTAATTCAATGCTGGTCGGTGTTCATTCCGATGTTTTTTTTTATTGTCCAAACGACAAGAATTATCGTGTTGCCTTTTTGCCTTTTTATTCTCTGTTTTATTGTACTGGTTCCTGATGTTCTAGGAGTTCTTTTTTCGTTGGTTCTGCGCGAAATATATCGGCGCAAACTTTGGGAAAAAGAAAACATGGCAAAACAAGAATCGGAAACGCCTCAAGACAATGTTGTTGTCAAATTATACGATCCTTCGATGGAAGAGGAAATTTCCGGCGAAATGTTCAATGACGAAATGAATACTGAACCTGTTCAGAATGAACAATCCGGTGTGATGGAATCCGAAGTTGCCGAAAATGCAGTTGAAGGTGCAGTTGAAAATACAGTTGAAAATACAGTTGGAGAATCCGTTGAAAGTGTTGTTGGAGATGCAACCGTGTTGGATTCCGAACCGAATACCGAACTCGATACAATACCGATATTTCCCGAAGTTCCCGAAATAATTCCTACTGAAATACCGGAAACTTCCGAATTGATCTCTGCGCCGGAAACACAATCTTTTCCTGACGAGTTTCGACCCCAATTCGCAACCAAACCGAAAGAGAGAGAAACGAATCTTTCAAGCGTTTTCGACAATCAAAATATGTTACAGAATACTTTTCGGCTTGACGATGTTCTTGATGAGATGGTCAATGGGAATCCGCCGATTATTCCTGCTGATCTTTCGTTGCGGCTCGAAGAAGACGGCAATCCCGAAAACCGGATCAATCAAATGGAGAAAGAAAACAACGAGGATGGGTTGGAGTTGGATGAAGATGAAAACGAAATTCTTGCGAAAATTGCAGACTCTGCCGATTTCGATTCCAATAATTTATCGTTTCTGCAACCGAATATTTCGTTCAATCGGGAAGCAGCCGCATTCAATCAGGCAGAAAACAACGAGGAAAATCTGGACGCGGTTCATTCGGATATTTCACCGATGGCAGTCGAACTGCTGGGAAAAGATTTTAATTTCAATTCGTTTTTTGAAGAGCAATTGAAACACAAAAAAGTCCGCGAAGAACCAATAATGATTTCTGAACCTAGTCCGGGAATTTATCAGGCGGACGGAGGATTTATAAATGTAACGAACAACCGGATAATGCGCGAACTTTTACCCAAAGAGCAGGAAGTTGTTTCGTTGTATTCTGACCATCTGGTTCAAAACGCGGTTATCGAACCGGATTCGTCCGAAACCGCTCAAGAGTTAAGTTTTACCGAAGAGTCGTTGCCAATGTTTGTTCGGAAGAAAAATCGAAAACAATAGGGAATCTCTAAAGGCAACTTCTAAAAACTCATTTTTTGATCGACCGAAAATGACTAAAATCGATTTTATTGGACAAATAACCTTATTGACGCCTAATTTTCTTAACAAAACAACCTCAGCAGCAATAAATCTCCAAAAAAATAAAACCTTATTACCTCATTGTTGAAAAATGATTTGTTAATGAGGTAATGAGGTTAGTATGTATGGTATCTTTGGCTACTGAGGTTTTGGGGTAAATCGTTTAGTAAGAAAAAGGAGGTTAAAAAGGAGGTTGGTGAAAAATGAAATTGAAACCTTGTGGAAATTCCACGGATAGATTACGTTTGTTTTATATTGCTAAAAACGGAATCATAGGGTTGCTAAAAAACAGAAAATCTGCGTAACCAGCGGATTGTTCATTCAGTTGCACTTTCCTAAAAGTACGATAATAAATATGCTTAAATTTAAGGGTTTTATTAAGTGATTTTGAATATTTACCTCTTTGTAACTATTCAGCGGAATTTTTATTTTGTGATCGACTTCATGATATTTTTCCTACGCCCTGAAAGGGCGCTATACGCCAGCCCTACCCAACGGGTAGGGTTCAACGTCCCCACCACCGTTTCGCCCTGAAAGGGCAATAGAACCGTTTGATTCACAAGATATACTGCCCTTTCAGGGCGATCTTATTGGGGATT
>JAIRLW010000289.1 GCA_031259095.1 Planctomycetaceae bacterium
CAATTCCTCTTGTATCATTTTATAGGTGATTTTTTCTCACTTGTCCAATTATAACTTACCCGAATTGGAAAAAAAAGAAAATTTTAACCGGAAAAATGAAAAAATAAGAAAAATCGGACAAAACGGCAAAGAACAATTATCCCCAAAAAGATGAAACAATCAGCAAAATTGCTCTTGACATGATGGACGTTTTTTGTGAATATTCGCCGATTAAAAAAATATTCCAACAGTTCCGTTGCATTATTAAATGGGAGTATTGAGTTGAGTAAAACGATGATAAACTTGCGGAGTGTTTTGTACGGAAAAAAACAATTGGCTGTTTATTTGATTGTTTGCGTATTTATTTTGCCGCTTCCTGCTCAGGATTCCGGCTGGAACGGTTATCAAACGCAAGGAAAAAATAACGAACCATCCGCCGCTATTTCTACTATTTCTACCGATTTGGACAATACGTCGCGGTTTTATTTACTACGAACCGGTTTTCTGACCGAAGGAACGGCAACCAATGACGGAAAACAATATCTGCTCAAAACCAATTTCGGTACAATGTCCGTTCCTGTTGCCAATGTGGAATTTGTCGGCGCAACACGTGAAGACGTCTATCACTACAAAAGAGGAACCGTCAATGGCAACGATTGTAACGAATTGATCAAATTAGCGGAATGGTGTTTTAATAACAATTTGATGCAACAAGGAATGACGGAATATCAACGGGCATTACCGATTGCCCCCAATCCCGTGTTCGCCGAGGTCATCCGAAAACGTTTGGAAACATTACAAGATTCCCCAACAGAGTCAAGCGGTTTATCGGGAGTTCGGACGGTGTCGGCTTCGTCGTCGAACGAATCGGACGATACCGGAATCCACCGTTGGGGCAACGGAATCCCAAAACCAGTGGTCAATTCGTTTACGAAAAAAGTTCAACCGATTCTTGTTTCACGGTGTGCGGCAGCCGATTGTCATGGTTCGGGCAGTGAAAATCAGTTTAAACTTGGAATTCCCAGTCATACAATCGGTAACACCACCTATCGTAATCTTCGGTCAGTTCTTCAATGGATTGACTTTGATTATCCGACGGAAAGTCAATTACTTTCGGTTTTGGTTAGTTATCACGGCGGAACGAAGGCGGCGTTTAGTGTTGAATCGACGCAATATAATAATATTGTTCAATGGGTTCGGTTGACGGCGAAAGAATTGCCGACGGAATACCGTTCACAAATTGACGCTCACAAGAATAATGTTCAGACGGACAAAAAAGAATCGGAATTGCCGTTGAAGGAGGAAACGTTACCTCCGGCGCTTCGTAATGCGATGATGGCGAGCCAGCCTGCCCCGAAAACAAGTCAGTCGGAAATTCCAGCCGCACGTTTAACTCCGTCCGATTCTAATTCTATTCCGGTCGGAGCAACTCGGACACTTCCATCAAATGACGCGCTCACTCGTTTGAATATTTCCGGTTCGTCTTCTAATAATTCGTTGAATTTACCGCCGACGGATGATTCTCTCAAAGACCCTTTCGATCCCAGCATTTTCAACTTGCGACACCATCATTAGGTGGAAATCTCTAAAGGAAACTTCTAAAAACTTATTTCTTCACAGACTGAAATCGACCAAAATCAATTTTAGTCGATTTTAGTCGATTTCGGTCGATCAAAAAATGAATTTTTAGAAATTGCCTAAAAAAACACTATTTGCAAAAACGAATTCCTAATTACGAATTGACCGGATTTTACGTAGAGACGCATGTTGTGCGTCCCTACAAAAACTGAAATCAAAGTACAAAAAATGTTATGGATAATATCGGATGATATTTGCGTCCAGAACTTTTTTGATACGTTCCTGCAACGATAAAAGATGGATCCGCGATGCGGCGTCCAGTTTCGTCTTGCCGGTCAGCAATACCTGAATGTTCGACGATAAACTCGTTAATTGTTGACGCGCCACCGATTGACCCGATGACGGATACAACCAACCCAACGAATAAAGGGACAAAATTTCAAAATAATCATTTTGTAACATTCGTTGCGTTAAAGCGATTGCCGGTTTCTTTGCGGTAAATTCGCCTTCCTTAATCGTTCCCAATTCCTTGAAAACCGCATCCGTCAACGTTTCGAATAATTCGTCTATCGTATAAACATCCTCGCCTTCCGCAACACGAAGTTGTGTTTCTTCCAGACTTTCCAATGTCCAAGGATAAATTAATTGATACAAAACATAACGGCGGGCAAACAAAATCAAATCACTCAAGTTCCAGTTCCGGCTGCCGTAAATCGAATAGTTCCAGTGTAACCATTTTTCCTCGCCGAACTGGTTGTACACTTCAGGCGAAATCTTAAACGCGTCGGCGGTTAATATCGTTTTGCAAATATATTCTACCGAATCGCGTTGCGTTTGGGCGTCCACCACCTGAATCGGCGGACGACCTTTGGGATCGCCGCGATGATCACGATTCACGTAAAGTCCGGCAACATTCCGCGCCAATCCACGATTGGCGCTGACACGGTCAAATACCAGCAATAAGAAAAACCGCCCCACATCTTTATAACTGCCGCCTTCCTTGACTGAACGATCAAGCAATTCCGGTAACAATTGTTCATACCGCGCTGTTGCGGTTTTGGCATAATCCAACGGACTCGAACCAAGATCGCGTGTTGACGTGAGCGGATCGGAATCCGTCATCCAAAGGTCCTCGTCCGTTGCAAAATTCCGACCGCTTTCCGCCTGACGTGCGGCGATTTTTTGAAGTTCCTTCAACTCGCCGTCCGTGCCGCCGGAAATGACTTTGTAACCGTATTCAATCGCCAGATAATCGTACGGTCCCAGTGTTGACATGAAATAATCGCCTTGAGGTTGTCCTTTCGGCGCAACGTTAATCGGCAAGTAATCCATCACCGAACCGGCAA
>JAIRLW010000305.1 GCA_031259095.1 Planctomycetaceae bacterium
TGGGGTAGGCTATAATCCTATTGCCCTTTCAGGGCAAATACTTTTTTAACCTCAAACAATAATTCCACTGATATATTACGGTTTTTAGAAGTTCCTCCATTCGTCCCCATTGTCCCTCATGTCCCTAAAATTCGGTATAGGGAAAGAGACCAATGGGACACAAATCGCATCTTTGCCTACATTCCGGCATCCACCTTTGGTTTTGCCTTTGGTTTTGGTTTACGGTTCGTTGGCGGCGTCGGGTGAAGGAACACGGAAACGATACCACTTGCCGCGTAACCAATCAACAAGCGTTTCAATTTCTTCACGGCTCAAAACCGATTCTTCCGGCGAAAGATAGAACGACGGCATTTCGTCGTTTCCTTTGTCTTTGCCAATCGCCGGACCGTAATACCGTGTCGAAACCGGATCCGCAATAATGCCCATCATCCAGTCCCGCGACATATACCCCCGTAAATCCGGCGCTTGAATCACTGGTTTTTTCGTCTGTGCATAAAGTTTATGACATTGACCACAGTTAAACGTTGCGAATAATTCCAATTGCTCTTCCGCCAAACCTTCAACTCCATTCGGAGTTTCCACCCGCAACCGATCACGTTGAGCATCGGCGTATAATACGTCGATTAATTGATCCAGTAATTCTCCGTCCGTATCTTCGTCTTTCGATATTTCTTTGAGTTCGCCGCGAACATAACCAACCATTGTTCCCGACGCAAATTTCGTTTTACCGAAATAATCGTCGCTTCGGATTCGTTTCGTATCAAAAAACCCTTCAATCCATTTTTTGCGGATTGGTTGGTAAAGGTTGGGTCCTTTGGGAGTTTCGCACGAAATCGGTTGGAAATCGGGATGTTCCTGTTCACCGTCCAACGGTTTGAACGGATGGCAAATCGCGCAATGTTGTGCGTAAAGTACGGGTCCCTGAAGCAACGGATCACGTTGAAGCAATGTCAGCGATCCGGTCGGCGGAATCCCGTCGGGCGCCAAACACAACTCCACCGCACGCTCGGCAATTCGTTCCGCTTTCGCTTCGTCCTGCCGGAAACTCTCCATCGCCGGATCCGCATAATCGTGACGATAAGACGCATACGTCAGATAACCTACGGAAAGAAACAAAAAAAGAACCATCGCCACATTAAAATAATGACCGATTTTCAGCCGTCCAATCACCGGAATCAACAACGCATAAATCATCAGACAACCCGTCACAACAAAAATCGGAATATATTTCCGTTCGCCCGGGAAAACGTCAATCTCGCCGTTTTCTCCGTTTACTTTAAGATTACAAAAATGATACAACGCACGGAATGACCATTCCGGTCGGGCGGCGTCGTAAAAACCGGCAGGATCAGCCGGCGCACCAAGATGAACCCCAAGCGACGCCTCGCGCGGTAAATTTTCGTGAACAGAAAATAAATCGGGACGAATCGCGTGCAAAATCGGTTGACGATAAACCAGTAACAGAATCACCGCCATCACAAAAATCCACGCCAGCGAACATTTCAACACCTCACTCGACCAAAACGGAACTCGCCGACGATTACAGTTATATTTACTTTGGGACGTTTTGTCGTTACTTTGAACATTGCCCTGAATATTACTTTGAGTATTGCCTTGCGAATCGCATTGACCGTCGGCAATTGCTGTTGAACGGTGATCGAAAAAACGCCAAAGAATCGTCATCACGAAAAATCCGCCGCCGAAAACTAAAATGTGAAGGACAAGAAATCGCGGGATGGTTAAGGTTCCGAATTCCGTGCCGCCGCAAACAATACGGAATAACGGTTCGCCAATCAACGGAATCATTTGAAGAAACCGAACCCGTACTAAAGTTGCCGAAAAACCGGAAAGCGTCCAACTTAACAAGTCGCCGGTCAACGACGACGCAAGCGAAAAAAGAAAAAGTATAAACGCCGACCAGAACACAAACTCTTTTGGCGAACGATATTTACCGCTAAACACCAACCCAAGCAAATACAATCCGAGAAGGACTGTTAAGAGTTGCGCCGAAAAATGGTGAATTCCCCGAATCATCCAACCGCCGGGAAGGACAAATTGCAGGAAAAAAAGACTTTCCCATGCCGACTGGGCGCTTGGGCTGTAATACGCCCAAAGGAAAACTCCCGTAATCGCCTGTAATACAAACGCAAAAATAATCATTGTCGGCAAAAATCGGCAATACCCGGTCGGAACTGACCAATGCCGTATTTTATCGCAAAGTGTCGGAATTCCGGTACGTTCATCCAACCATTGAAGAAATAAGTTTTGCATAATCTTCTATGTTTAAAGGTTAAATTAGGCAACTGCTAAAAAAACTATTTTAATATCTCAGTGGAATTTTCCATCTGCACTTTCTTAAAAAAAGTAGTTTAATCTCCTTATTTTTAAGTATTTTTATTTTTTTGGTCTGTTTGCTTTCCGATATAGAGAGTCCTCAAATTATTCCTGTTTTTCACGCAAAAATTGTATTCGCTGTCTTTGTCCCAAATGTCCCTCTCGTCCCTAAAGTCCCTTGATCTAAGGGACAAGAAGTAAATCTTAAACAATCACACTTCATTGTCTTTAGACAATGAGCCATTGTCTAAAGACAATACGGCAACTTTTCCAAGTTCGGGTTCTATTTTACCGAAAAGAGATTCGCCATTCCAGAGGTTGGAACAAAAAATTTCGTAATCTATCAGCGGAATTATTATTTTGTGATCGACTTCAT
>JAIRLW010000306.1 GCA_031259095.1 Planctomycetaceae bacterium
ATGAAGTCGATCACAAAATAATAATTCCGCTGATAGATTACGAAATTTTTTGTTCCAACCTCTGGAATGGCGAATCTCTTTTCGGTAAAATAGAACCCGAACTTGGAAAAGTTGCCGTAAAGTCTAAAGAATCTGGCGCAGATTCTTCAGAATCTAACACAGATTCTTCCGATTTTTGAGGGTATTTATTCAGGAATATATTGAATTGTTCATTTTTTGCCCCGTTAGGGACAAGATGTTGGTAGAAAACGATAGCAATTAAAAACAGGCGTCCCGTAGAGACGCAATGTTGGTTAAAACCGGACGCCGACAAATTTTACTAACATACGGCTTATGGTATAAACAACCGGCGCGACCCTTCAGCGAAAGGATCGCCTACCTTCATTCTTTACTTTCCACTATCAACTCTCTGCTATTTTCTCTGGTCTATCGCATTTTTAATTGGTAACTGGTAAAATATTGCGGTTTGGTATTCACCATTACTTTTACTTTTACTTTTACTTTTTATGTCCCAACCTTAACAAGGAGTATTATGATGAAAGAATGTTCGAGTAAAACCCGTTCGGCAGTTGTCAAGAAAGATAATGTCGGCAAAATTTTTCAGGAAGCGATGAATGCTGGAGAGGGTATTTTCCGGTTGATTCCGAATTGGGTGCCGCGTAATTTTATGCACCCCGGCAAGCGGATTAAACTTGCTCCGACCGATTGGTATGCTCTCGGAGTGCATCGCGGCGGTATTGATGAACGTTGGTTCGGCAGCGCCACCGAAGCCGCCAACGACAACCGCGCCGACGACGAAGGTCTCAGTTACATTAAATTTAACGGTCAAAAATTCCTGCTCCGTGATGCGGTTGCGGAAGGAAAAGACGCGGTAGTTGGCGAATCGATCTGGAAAAAATACCAACGTTGGCCCATTTATTCTAAGTTTTTCGACAATGCCGGTCCGATTTGTCATCACATGCACCAGATGGAAAAAGACGCTAAACTGGTTGGACAAGAAGGAAAACCCGAAGCCTATTACTATCCGCCGCAACTCAATGCCGCCGAAAACCATTTCGATTACACGTTCATGGGACTCGAACCGGGGACAACGAAAGCGGACGTCCGAAAATGTCTCGAAGATTGGAACAAAGGCGATAACGGTATTCTTGATTTGTCGAAAGCGTATCGGCTTAAACGCGGAACGGGTTGGGTTGTTCCGGCTGGTGTTTTGCACGCGCCGGGATCGCTTTGCACTTACGAGCCGCAATGGGGTTCCGATGTTTTTGGAATGTTCCAATCGTTGGTTGAAGGACGTGAAGTTCCCTGGGATTTGCTTGTTAAAGATGTTCCGAAAGATAAGCATCAAGACTTGGATTTCATTGTTGAAATGCTTGACTGGGAAAAAAATGTCGATCCCTATTTCAAAAATTCCAATTATGTTGAACCGATTATCGACAAAAACCAATCCGGCGACGGTTATTGGGACAAATGGATTACCTACGGAAAAATTGACGGCAAACAACTTTTTTCGGCAAAGGAATTAACGGTCTTGCCGGGAGTGAAGTTGACGCTCAAAGACCCCGGAGCGAGCAGTTGGATTTTCGTACAAGGTCATGGAAACGTCGGGAAACTCGACGTCGATACGCCGACAATGATTCATTACGGCGAAGAACCAAACGATGAAATCTACGTAACCGCCGAAGCCGCACAAAAAGGTTTTGTTATCGAAAACACCGGAAGCGATCCGTTGGTCGCGTTGCGGTATTTCGGTCCCGAGGTGCATAAGGAAGTTCCGAATATCGGCGATTACAAAAAATGCGATTGCCAATGCAAAAAATAAACTTTTGGGTAACCTTCTAAAAACTCATTTTTGTTTTGATCGGCTAAAATCAATTTTAGCCGATTTCGGTCGATTTTAGTTTTACAATTAATTTTAACTTTACTAACCCCACTTAAAAATGATGAAAAAACATCAAAACACAATTTCCCGACGTGATTTTTTGAAAACCGCTGCCGCCGCAACAACGGCAGGCGCGGTTGCTTCGCCGTTGTTGATTCCTCGCCATGTTCTCGGCGGCGCGTCGCAACCCGGCGCCAACGACACCGTTAAAGTTGCGCTAATTGGTCTTGGCGGACGTTGTACGGGAATTTATCCGCATGAAGTGAAACCTGTTGCCGGACTGAAAGTTGTTGCGGTAAGCGATCTTATGCAACCGCGTATCGACTCGTTTATGAAACGTTGTCAAGGCGATTTCAAACCCGAACAAGGTTACACTGATTTCCGAAAAATGATCGAAAAAGAAAAACCGGACGGTGTGATGGCGGAAACCGCAACTCATCAGCGGGCTTGGACGTCAGCAATTGCCATGCAAATGGGTTGTCATCTTTACATCGAAAAACCGATGGCGTTGACGATTGCGGAAGGACGGTATTTGGTCAATGCCGCACGAAAATACAATCGTGTTACGCAAGTCGGTACGCAACAACGTTCATTGCCGCTTTGTCAATGGGCTTGTCAGCAAGTTCAGAATGGAGCAATTGGAAAAGTGAAAGTTGTTCAAGCCCCAAATTTTGTTGGTCCGAATATTTGGACGGATCAACCGGGTCAGCCGTATCCTGATGGAATGAACGATGAAGTTTGGGATCGCTGGACGAATCAGGCGGTGTTACGTCCTTATCATGCGCAACTCTTTCGCCATTGGTCAAACTGGTGGGACTACGACGCCGGCGGACTTTGTTTCGGTGTGAGCGGTTGGGGAACGCATTCTTACGATCAAGTTAATATGGTTCTCGGAATGAAC
>JAIRLW010000530.1 GCA_031259095.1 Planctomycetaceae bacterium
CTTGCGCCCTTTCAGGGCAAAATATTGTACAATATTTTGGCTCGAAAACTCATCGCCTTCTTGAAACTACAGAAACATTTGTTCGTAATATTTTAAATTAAAAAAATAAAAACCGAATTTTAAAGTGTAATGAGTATAACAGGAAATGTAGAGGCGCAATGCATTGCGTCTCTACGTTCCGGCGGTGGAGCGCAGCGCAACCGCCGGAATGTTCCAAAGCCCTGCAAAGGCGAGATAATCGTTGCTTCGGTTGATGATCTCGCCCCTGCGGGACTTAAATAAAGAAAGAGATTGTCCTAACCGTAGGTTGCGCTGCGTTCCGCCTACGGTTAGGCGCCTCGCCCCCCTGACGGGGTTAAAATTGAAACACAAATATTCCGCTGATAGATTACAATATAATGAGTTTGAGAACCTTTTAGAAAGAAATCAATGACCGTTCCGCAAGAGTTCACACCGTCCGATCTGATCCGGTTTCTTCACCGGTATAATTTCGGTTATTGTGTATTTGGAATAGTTGTTGAAATTATTGCGTTCCTTTTTTGGATTGCAACAATTTATGGTTCGATTCTTCTGAACGGATGGATTCCGTTGACGCACGAATTACCGGATTGGTTATTGCCGATGTTCGTCCTTTGCGCCGTAACAGGAATCGGATATTCCAACACTGCTCTTGTTTTCAGCATACAATACGACAACGAATTTCCGGCGATCAAGAAATCATGGATTTGGATACCGATGAATTCCGGTTGGTCAACATTTCTTTTAATGATTTTCTGTGCCGCACCGCTTTTGACTTGTTGGGGAATTTCGATTTTTTGCCAATGTTTTTCCTACAACCGATCACGAATTTTATTAGCGTGGACGCTTTATCATTATTTGAATAATTTGAATAATAAGAATCATTTGAATAGTTGGGTTCCCTATCCCAAATTTGAATCACAACGTCAAGCGATTTTTCTTCTTTACCGATTGGATTTAGTTCGCGTATCCCATCGGTTTGGGGTACTCCAAGTAACACGGAAAAATGGAACCGCTCATAAATAACCGTAAATTTTATTTATTCTAAAAATCACCTATTTTCTCCCAATAGGTCTCTATTGTCCCTAATTGTCCCTACAAAAATTTTAGGGATAATTGGGACAATTGGGGACAAATGAGATAAAATGTCTATTCACCCGCTATTCCCTATAGGGAATTTCCAAAAACTTAATTCTTCACAGACTAAAATCGACTGAAATCGATTTTAGTTGATTTCGGTTGATCAAAAGAGGAGTTTTTAGAAGTTGCCTCTAAACTATTCACTAAAAAAATCCTCCCTTTTCTAATTGGGCGGAGATGGTAAAATGGCGAGGTTTTATATCGTTGCCGGAAATGTTAGCCGTCGGCGGTTTGTTTATTGTTTTACCCTATTTTCTCATTGTTTCACCTAAACAAAATGCAGACAAACGAACTTCGTGAAAAATATTTATCGTTTTTCGAAACTAAAGGTTGTGTTCGTAAGGCGAGTGATGTGTTGGTTCCGCGTTGGGATCCGTCCGTGCTGTTCACTCCGGCGGGAATGAATCAGTTCAAAGATCATTTTCTCGGGCGTTGCAAACTCGAATTTACACGCGCAACAACTTGTCAGAAATGTTTAAGAACCGGCGATATCGACAACGTCGGACGCACCGCGTATCACCACACGTTTTTTGAAATGCTCGGCAATTTCAGTTTCGGCGACTACTTCAAACGTGAAGCAATTCTTTGGGCATGGGAGTTTTTAACCGATAAAAACTGGCTCGGTATCAATCAAGAAAAATTGTCGGCAACCGTTTACAAAGAAGATGACGAAGCCGCAAAAATCTGGCTTGAAGAAATTAAATTGCCCCCCGCAAAACTTCAATATCTCGAAGAAGACGAAAATTTTTGGCCCGCTTCCGCGCCGTCGCAAGGACCGGACGGCGTTTGCGGTCCTTGCAGTGAAATTTATCACGACACGCCGGTTGGGGCGGTGGAAATTTGGAATCTTGTTTTCACGCAATTCAACCGCGTCGGCAATCCGCCCGATAATCTGCGTCCGTTGCCAAGCAAAAATATCGATACCGGTATGGGGTTGGAACGTTGCGCCGCGGTATTGCAAGGAGTCGATACGAACTATCATATCGATATTTTACGCCCGCTCGTCGAAACGGCAGCGGAAATTTTGAAATGCAACTACGATCCGGTTAGCGACAACGGACGACGATTACGCCGTATCGCCGACCATATTCGCGCGTGTACTTTTGCGGTTCACGAAAATGTTTATCCCGGAAACAAAGAGGAAAAATATGTTATCCGGCGATTATTGCGGCGTGCGGTTCTGGACGGACGGCAACTGGGTTGTACCGAAACGTTTTTACATCTGCTCGTGCCGAAAGTCGCGGAACTGATGAAATTGCCTTACCCCGAACTTTCCGAAACAACAGAACGCGTTGCCGGCGTAATCGAGTCGGAAGAGGAACATTTCATCGGAACAGTCGATTCCGGTTTGGAAAAAATCGAACGGGTTTTCGATGAAATGAAGAAAAAGAAACGAAAACAAGTTGCCGGCGTTGAAATTTTCGATATGTATCAAACGTTTGGTTTTCCGCCGGAACTTTTTGAGACCATGGCGGCGGAACATCATTTCGCTTTCGACTGGAATGGTTTCAGGCGGGAAATGGAACATCACGGCGAAGTGTCCGGCAGCGGTGAAAAGAATTTGTTGTTCAAAAACGACCCGCTCGAAGGAATCAAAAAAACTCAACACCGCTCCGCGTTTTTGGGTTATGAACAATTGGAATTGCAATCGTCAACCGTTGTCGCCATTCTTTCCGACGGCAAACTGGTTGAGCGGGAAAAAGAAATCGGCGAACTAAACAATTCCGCTCCAATTCAGGTTATTCTCGACAACACAACATTTTACGGTGAAAAAGGCGGACAGGTTGGCGATAAAGGTTGGCTGCTTGGCAATGGAATCCGGTTTGAGGTTATTTCAACGCAAATTGACGGCGAGTTAATCGTTCACGTTGGTCATCTCCGAGAAGGAACCATCCGCTTAGGCGATAAACTTTTTGCCAAAGTGGACAAGGAAAATCGTCAAGCCATTGCCAGAGCGCATTCGGCAACCCATCTTCTGCATTACGTTTTACGCCGGAAACTCGGCGGTCACGCGGAACAGCAAGGCTCCAAAGTTGATAACGATTTCCTGCGTTTTGACTTTACGAATCCTCAGGCGGTTGATCGTAAAACGTTGTCCAAAATCGAGGAGGAAGTCAACCTGTTAATTCTAGCGGCGGCGGAAGTGATTTGCTGTGAAATGCCGATTGAGAACGCACGAAAAACCGGAGCCATGATGCTTTTTGGCGAAAAATATCCTGATTTGGTTCGGGTCGTTCAGATCGGCGGCAGCAAGGAACTTTGCGGCGGAACTCATTTAACCAATTCAAGTCAGATTGGATTTTTCAAAATGATTGCCGAAGAAAGTGTTTCGGCGGGAACGCGGCGAATTACGGCGTTGACCGGAAAAAAGGCAATAGAAAAAATGTTAGCCGATTCCGCGATTCTACAACAAGCAACAACTGCACTGAAAATTCCGGCAGAGGAAATTCCGGCAAAAATCGAATTGTTGACCGGACAAGTTAAAAAATTACAAAAACAACTCCAATCCGCAACCGTCCAAACTAAAATTTCCGTTGATGACTTGATTGCCGGAGCGGAAATAATCGGCAATACCCAAGCGGGTAACATCAACGTGATTACTCAGGATATACCGGACAGCGACGTCAATTTGTTGCGGCAACTGATTGATAAAATCAGGCAGAAAACAACATCGGTTGCCGTTCTATTTTCTTCAGTGCAAGACGGCAAGATAACATTAGTTGCCGGATTGAGCCGTGATCTTGTCGCGAAGGGACTTAGTGCGGAGGACTGGGTCAAAACGGTTACGCCGATTATCGGCGGCAAGGGCGGCGGCGGACGTCCCGAGATGGCGCAATCAGGCGGAACAAATCCCGCAAAATTGCAGGAAGCATTCGATAACGCCCAAAACTGGTTCAGAAACCGCTAAAAAGGTTCAGAAACCGCTAAAAAGGTATCAGAAACCGCTAAAAAGGTAATCGAAACGAAAGCGATTCTTTACAGGTTGTTTTTTCCTCGACGGTTGCCTGAAATCGGGTCTGAAGAACCTGAACGCAATCCTGAACAATTTGTTCCGGCGCACTCGCTCCGGCGGTGATTAGGATTGTTTCGTTGCCTTGAAACCAATCTTGCGTAATATCGTCCGGTCCATCAACAAGGTAAGAACAAATTCCAAGCGATTCCGCAAGTTCTGCTAAACGCCGGCTGTTGGAACTGGTTTGGCTGCCAACCACCAGCGCCGCGTCCGCGTCAACACCCAACTTCCGAACCGCATTCTGACGATTTTGTGTGGCATAACAAATATTGGCCGCAAAATGTCCCGCAATAGCCGGAAATCGTTGACGCAATAGTTCTATCATTTTCGCCGTTTCTTCAACTGAAAGAGTCGTCTGAGTCAGATAGGCTAGTTTTTCGTCCGGTCGAAACGCAAGATTCGCAATTTCCTGCTCGTTTTCAACAATCCAAATGGATTCCGGCGCTTCACTCATTGTTCCGTTGACTTCATCGTGACCGCGATGTCCGATCAGGATAATCGTGTAACCTGCCGACGCATAATAAAGAACCGCTTGGTGAACGGCATTGACGAGAGGACAGGTTGCGTCGATAGTTTCGATCTTTCGTTCCGATGCTTGACGGCGGACTTCCGGTGAAACTCCATGCGCCGAAAACATCAACCGGCTTCCGGCGGGAACGTTATCAATCAAATCGACAAAACACGCTCCTTGTTGCCGAAAATAATCGACCACCCAAGTATTATGGACAATTTCATGATAGACATAAACCGGTTTTCCAAAACGTTGTAACGCCGCGTCCAACGCCTTGACCGCCATGTTCACGCCGGCACAAAAACCGCGAGGATTCGCCAATATAATATGCATAGAATTAAAAATAAATCAAATGAAAGGAACTTCTAAAAACTTCGGCTGAAAATACTTTTTTAACCTCAAACAATAATTTCACAGATATATTAACGTTTTTAAAGAATCATGAAAAACACGTTGATGTTGCCGAAGGTCCCGGAATGTGCGCCGAAGGTCCCGGAATATGCGCCGAAGGTCCCGGAATGTGCGCCGAAGGTTCCGTAGTGTACTACGAAAGTCTCGTAGTACACCACGAAAGTCTCGTGGTACACCACGAAAGTCTCGTAGTACACCACGAAAGTCTCGTGGTACACCACGAAAGTCTCGTAGTACACCACGAAAGTCTCGTGGTA
>JAIRLW010000622.1 GCA_031259095.1 Planctomycetaceae bacterium
AAAACAAAAATTCCACTGATATATTACTGTTGTGATTAAAAACGAATTTTTAGAGATTTTTCATAATTTTATTTCTGTATCTTCTTATTCTGTTTCAACAAAAATCATCAATTGACCGCTGGAATAATTTTGTGCGGATTTACTGAATGTCCAGTCGGGATTTCCGTTGCTTGCCGGATTGTTACCAATTCCAACATCGCAGCCATTGCCGGCGGCAAAATTATTGAACGCAAAAATCGTTTGCTTTTTGGCAAAATGGTGAATCTGCATCGATCCATAACCGGGTGAAGCCTCTGGACTCATCTGGTCGCCGAAATCAAATTTTTGTTCGTCGGCTCCCGGAATTTTTCCCGTGTTCGGAGCGGCATAATTACAGTCCCAAAATTCAACATTAAAGCCGTCGGCAAACGTTCCCGTTTCAATACCGGAAACATTGGACGTCACCGTAACATCGGAAATTTGTTTCTGAAACCTTGCCCCCGAAGATTTCGTCGGAACTCCAAGTTTCGCAAGATTCGCGTCAAGCGGCGGAATTGTTACAAAAACAAATTGTTTCTTGCCGTCTTTCGGTTTAAGGTACAGAAAATAACCAACCCGTTTAATTTTACCGACAATTTCTCGGCTTTTATCGGTTTTATACGCCAACCGTTGATTATTGTCCATCAAAACCGGTTTCGTCGGGTCAAAACTATAGAGAAGTTTAAAATTTTTCGCCTCGACAACCATGTTATCGAATACTAATCGTTCTGGAATTTCACCGGCGCGGAATGCTCCGAGTTGAAGTCCGGCTTCGTTTTGAACATTCGGTTCGGCGGTCTGATCCCACGCAAAACGAACCGCATAAGGTTTTTCAATATCGGCATTTTTCAAAATAATCGTTACGCCGTTGATTGTCGCGTCCGCTTTGCGATAAACTCCGTCCGCTCCGGCAATTTCAAACCAATCAGGATTTTTTCCGTCACGGGTTTTAAGTTCTTTGGCATTTTTGAACGAAAGAATAAGATTGGAACCGTTCGTCTCCATTTTCTCCAATTCCGGCGATGCGGCGGCAATTTCCGTTTTGCCGTAAGTCCGGCTCAACGCCAACAACGCAAGACGTTCTCCAACCGGTTTTTTACGCGGCGGATGAATATCTTTGATATTTGTTACCAAATCGTTAATCACCGCCATTCCGGTTTTCGGCAACAATTTTTCGACAGCGGCTTGCGCTTCCCAAAGATACGCTAATCGTGTCGGATCGCCGCCATAAACAAAAGGCGCGAGTTGAACATAATAAAAACCAAGATCGGGATTCTTAAAAACAACTCGCCAACCTCGAATGAGCGCCTGCATTTTTTCGGCGTAAAGCATTCCTTCGGACATGTTGGATTCGCCCTGATACCAGATTGCTCCGCGTAACGCTAACGGCGTCAATGGATGAATCATCGCGTTATAAAGAACCGTCGGCTGTTGCTGATTGGTGTAAGGAGCAAGTTGTCCCGGAAAAACCGGAGGCGGAGTAATCATTTTTGTTGCCGCAAGATTTTGTTCGGAAGTTTCAAGCCAAGTTTTATATTCGGCAAGTGTTTTCGTAACAAGCGTTTTATGAAACTCGGTTGTCGGGTCTTTGGCGGCAACTTCTTCGGCAATTTTAAAAAGAGGCGGAGATTGAAAACCAATCGGCGGCGTCCAAGGTTCAATCCGTGTTCCGCCCCACGAAGAATTGATAAGACCAACCGGAACATCCAAATCAGCGTTTAACTTTTGACCGAAATAATATCCTACCGCAGAAAAATTCGGAATATTTTCCGCGTTGCATAATTTCCAACTTGCAGACAATTTACTTTGCGGCGTTTGATTCCACGCTTTAGCAACATGGAAAAGCCGGATTTTCGAATTCTCCACTTTGGGCAATTCATCCTTGTACTCGGCAGAACGGGACATTGTCCATTCCATGTTGGATTGACCGGAACAAAGCCAAACTTCGCCAACCAACACATTTTCGAGTTTCAGTTCGTTTTTGCCTTTAATTGTCAAGGTGAACGGACCACCTGCCTTGAGCGGTTCGAGTTGTACCGACCAACGACCATCGGCGCCGGTTTCTGTTGACGGATTCTGACCCTCAAACGAAACGGTAACTTTTTCACCGGGTTCCGCCCAACCCCAAATAAGAACTTTCATTTCCCGTTGCAAAACCATGTTGGACGCGAAAATTTCCGGCAATCGGACGTCGGCTCGTGAATTAGAGACGAAGAACAAGGTTACCGCAACTCCAAAAACAACCAAAAAATCAAACACACATCTGGATTTCATAAAAAAACTCCTTAAAAATAGGAACTGTAAAAATGGGAAACACAAAGGAAAATCATTATAATCGATAAAATCGTTTTGTGAAAGAACCATTTTAGGGACATAAGGGACAAATTGAGACAAATTGAGACAAATAATTCTGGAATTAAAAACTCGTTTTTTGATCGACCCAAATCGACCGAAATCGATTTTGGTCGATTTCAGTCGAGGTTTTTAGAAGTTCCCTTTAAAAATTTCTTTGTGAACATTGTATCTTCGCTACGATATTTTTTACTCGAAGATTTGTAGAAAACGGACATTGAAGGTTTTAAAACCGATTCGCGTGTACAATTTTATTGCCGGAATATTATCTGCGGTAACTTCCAGTGTTACGCGCCGAACCTTGTATTTTCGGAACTCGCGGAGCGCTTGGAGCAGCAGAGCGCGTCCGATGCCGCGACCGCGATAATCCGGCAACACCGCAATATTCTGAACCGCTCCGACTTCATCGGAAAGACGCATTCCCTGTATGCAAGCAACATATTCAAAAAGATTATCTTCATAACCGTTTGCAATTAAAAGCGTTGCGTCCGGTAAAAACGACGGATTCTCCGAAATGGATTTCATCAGGGTCACACATCGGTTGTAATCACGAAAGGTCGGAAAAATCCGCGAGTCGAAATCGTTACGAAATCCGCGATGTTTAATATCCGCGTGAACTTCCAACATGGACGGATTCCACGCAACATATCGGAATTCCGGCGGGAGTTCCGGTATTGCAAGAAACGTATCATCCGTAAAATCGAACACCATGTTGAGACGTTTGATATATTGAATCGGCATCGGATATTTTACCGGTTTGGGTATAAAAAAACTGCCCGGAATTTCCCGATAAAAAAAACGTCTCTCCACGTTCTTTTTGCGGATTCGTTTACAAAAGGCTTGCATTCCTTTGTTCGGGTGACGACCGAGGGGTAAAAACGAATCGCATCGGGTTTTATTCCGGGCAGCATGGTCTCAAGTTGAATACTTTAAAATTAAATCTGATATTTAATGTTTAATATTTAATATTTAATATTTAATGTTTAGGGAACTTCTGAAAATTTATTTCTTCACCAACTAAAATTGACTGAAATCGACTAAAATCGATTTTAGTCGATTTCGGTCAAGATCAAAAAATGAGTTTTTAGAAGTTGCCTTTAATATTTAATGCGATAAGGTATCGAGTAAATTTCTGAATGCCGGTATTTCACCTTCGATATAGTTGAACCATTTTTGCGGTTGCCAAATTTCAATACAAACGGCGGCGCCGACCACCATGACTTCGTTTCCCGGTTCGACGGCGAGAAACTCACGAAAACCTTCCGGCAAAACAATTCTGCCGCGTTCTGCCAGTTTGATTTCACGGTGTCGAGTCGATAAAAGCCGACCGAGCATTTGAAGTTCCGGCATTTTTTGTTCTAAATCGCCGAGTTTGAAACGTTGTTGAATCAAATCGACGCGGGCGTCGAGTTTTGCTTTCCATGATTCTTCATCCCAAAGCGAAAGACAACCGGGTCGTTCTTTAGCGATCACGCATTTCCCGAATTCCGGTTTGAACACCTCCTCAAATTCTCCGGGAAGTGTCAAACGAAACCGGTCATCCAGTTTACGGCTGAATTCGCCTAAAATAAGTTGTATTGCTTCGGACATGGAAATCAGAACCCGTGATTAACATTTTTCAACGCCAATTCGTCATTGGCAAAACCCATTATAACACGTTTGGGCAACTTTCCCACTGGGTAGGTCAAAAAAATATCAATATTGGGCATGTTTCCCACAAAATCTAAGTTTAGCAGATTCTAATTCGATGACAAGTAGCGGTTAGGCAATTTATAAGAAAATTTTTGATTTTTCTAAATTTCCTAATCACAACGTTTTCTGAAAAATCAACATCATTTGTCCCATTAGTCCCTATCGTCCCTAAAGTCCCTGTTTATAGAGACCGCGTCGGCGATAGCCGATTTTGCCTCTGTGTTCGGCAGGAAAAATTGGATAGCCAAACGGTTGGCAACACCCATTGCCGTCCGAACACAGGGGCAAGCCGGCTACCGCCGACGCGATGTTTCAGGCGAAACATCGCCTACCTCTTAATTTTTTGGGTGCAAGCAGTATTAGGGTAATTAGAGTCGATAAAAAACAGAACATTGGCGAAAATCTGCGCAATCAACGGACTGTTCTCTCGGTGGTTCATTGAAGACTTCTTGACTGTTGCGTCGGCAACCGCATTTTTAGCGTTACACTCAATCCGGCAACATTATTTCACGTGTACACGGTTTGCGTCTTCCGGTGTAACATGATAAATATAAATGGAATATCCGGCTCTGGCAACAGGTTTAAGATTGAGAAAATAACGATATTGTTTTTTGCGATCATAAAGATAGTTCACACTCAAAGCATACCAACCGGGTTGCGGATCGTTACTTGGCGGCATTGATTTTGTCGGTATTTTGGTTTGTTCCAATGGGTAACTTCCATAAATTGCTG
>JAIRLW010000634.1 GCA_031259095.1 Planctomycetaceae bacterium
AGCAGTAGCAATTTGAGTTTAGAAAAGATAATGAATTTGGCACGTCCTCAATCTGGCGGTGATAGCCGGAGGGCTTGGAATGCAAAAAATATACACGCAGTTTCCAATCATCAAAAACCCTTTATAGATAAAGTTGCTGATTCTTTTGAAGATAAAAAGACAGGAGAAATGTATAAAAAATTTGTTACAAATCCAAAATATGTAGAAGAGTGTGTAAACGATTCTGAAGGATTTATCAGACGTCTTGTTCGAAATGATGTTAGTGAAGATTTCGCAATTCTTTTAGCACGAGATATTAGGCGGAATGCGTTTTTTAAGGCTTGTACCGAAAAGACTAACGAACAATGGCAAAGACTCGCCCAAAATCAGGGTGATTATCAAGGATTTTTCCAAAGTATTGATACTTATAAAAACGATGGCAGCGAAGAGCAGGCAATTAATGGTTTGATAAATGCATTAAACGAATCGTTCAAGGCGTTGGAGAAAGCCCGAACCGGTAAAGCGGATGATGTTAAAGTAACTTCCGGCAGCACCGGAGCAATCAGTCAAGGTATTTATCAAATTATCAGTACGAATGCTCCGCCGGACAGATTCAAGGATATGACTACTTTTACCGGTGTTGCTAAGTCCCGCGATGAGAATGGTCGTCTTGTTGCCGAAAAAAAAATTATGGTAATGAAAGATGAATTACGTCAATTCCGCAGCGTTATGGATCTGCTTTACAGCCAATTCAAAGGTAAATCCAACAAAGCACAACGTCAGGATGTTTCAGAAATCCTCAAAACAATGAAAGAGTCTATCGTCAGCGTTGCAGCAGGAGAAAAACAAATTGATGAAGGAATGAAACTAGACAAAATTTTGTCTTTTGAGTTTCCATTGAAAACTCCGGCGTTAAGCGTTTCCGCAAGAGATATTGCCGTGATGACAACACCGGTTTTTAACAACTGGCTTGAACAACTAGCGACAGCCCGTGATAGAACTGAACAACTTCTCGAAAAACCGGATAACTGGACTCCGTTGAGCAACGGTTTGAAACAAGAATTTACGTTCCTAAAACTTTCAGAACTTCCATAAAACAATGAAAAGACGTCGACAAAAGCATAAATATAAACAACGGCAACCGGCGAAACCGATGATCGCCAAACCGGTTTTCCAAATGGATTTGTTACCGTCAATGAACACCATTTTGAAAACGGATATTTCAATCGTCTTGGAAGTTGACGGTTTGGAACATCAACTTTATGATCCTGAAAATGGTGATACGTTTACGCTTTGTATTGATCGTCCGCTTGTATTTCGTGCCGGCAGTTTTACAACAATCCTTGGACCCAGCGGTTGCGGTAAAACAACATTGCTGACCTTACTTGGATTGTTACGAAAACCATCTTCACCGAAAACAATTAAGAAGTTTTGTATTTACGGCGATGTAAAGTATGACCTTGCCGATTTATGGCAGCGAGGTTATGAACGGCATATTGAAAAATTGCGCCGGCAATTTATCGGTTTTGCGTTACAAAGCGGTGAATTATTAAGTTCGTTGACGGTTTCTGAAAATATTGCTTTTCCGTTGCGGTTAAATGGAGTTTCCGGTACACAATCAAATAAACGTGTCAAAGAATTACTCGAAGCCTTTGATTTAAGCAGTCAGGTAAAAGGCAGCCGTTTGGCAAACGCAAGAGTCAATAAACTTTCCGGCGGTGAATTTCAGCGGGTTGTGTTAGCCCGTGCTATTGCTCATAGTCCGCGTATTGTTTTTGTTGATGAACCAACAAGTGCGTTGAATCGCGAACTTGCCCGCAAAGCGTTATTGCAACTAAAAACTTTACAAAGCGACAAAGCCAATAAAACCGCCGTTGTCATGATTACTCATGATGAAATGTTGTCGGAAGAATTTTCCGATCAAATTATTCGGATGATGCCGGAAACAAAACGTGCCGCAGGGCGCATTGTAGAAATTATCAACAAGTGTATCAACCACACTTGAAAATTTGGAGATATTAAGACGTAAACGTTGTTTTTCGATATGTTAAGAAGGCAACGATTGTAGAAATTCAAAATATGAACAATTTAAAAATATGTTTAACCGATTCCGTTTATACACTCTACTAACTTTTCTCGACATTCTACGGCTTTGGTCGTCCGTGCAGCATCATGTTGTTATCGTATCGGGAATTTGTTTGCCGATTTTATTGTTACTAGGATTGAAAAACGGGCATCTTGCCGAATTGCGGAAGGACTTGTTACAAAGTCCGACCGGCAGGCAAGTCGTTTTTTGGGCAGGACAAGGCGGTGATCTTATGACTGCCGATACGCTGCAAACATTTAAGAATGAAATTCAGTCTATTGATTTATTGATACCGGAATTACAGCGTGTCGTTACAATGGAATGTAACGGAAAAAATGCCGATCATATTACGTTGTATTCCACACGGGAAGGCGACCCGATTCTCGCTCAACACGGTATCACTGTTAAATCATTAATCGATAATGAATCGCCGTCTGTTGTTGTTTCGTCAACAGTTGCTGAAAAGTTAGACCTTCAAATTGGTGATACCGTTCAAATGAAAGTTGTTCGATCTTACAGCGGTAGAGAAGAAATAGGAACAACCGATATTATTGTTTCGTCAATTATTCCGTCAATCGAAGGAACAAGCAGTATGACGGGTTTTGCCCCGTTTGAATTTTTACTTGATTTAGAACGGTTTGTAATGGGACAACAAGTTTCGCGATACAATTGGGCGTCAATGAATATTCCAGCCAAAGATACCTACGCCGGTTATTTGATTTTCACTGAAAAAAACGATCCCCTTTCTACCGAAGACATTAAAACATTTGATGAAAAAGGGTATGAAATCCATGAGTTAGATGATCCATTTATGAAAACGCTCGGCGGTGTTTTCAAAGATGAAGCGAAAGAAAATTTATTGCTCTATCATCTAACATTGAAAAATGCAACAAATAATGATTGGGGACAACTAACCATGTCGCCAAGTGAAATCAGCCGATTCACCGGCGCAGATGATATTGTGGTTCCTTGGAATACGCCGAAGAAAGTTAAACTCAAAATAGATGGAAAACAAAGCGATTGGACAATTCTCGGTATATCGTTTCCCAAAACGGGTTGGTTCAAAGTATATTTAAATCGACCGGAGTTTTTCACTTACTTTGATGAACCGTTAAATATTCTACCGCTTAATATTGAAATCAAAACGAATACCGTTTTAATTGATTCAATGAAAAATGTAATTCCACTGAATGTTAAAAAACGGGTAAACACTGAAAACACTGAAAACGTAAAAGATCATCTTGCCGTTGTTCCGTTACAAACGTTATCGTACTTTTACGCTCATGAATATAATGTTGCAGAATACGATAACGAAGCAAAAATGTTTATTCCCAAAGCGAAACCGCCTGTCTTTGATAAAGTCCGTGCTTATGCTCTTTCGATTGACGAAGTTCCTGATGTTGTGAAAGCATTGAAGAAGTGGCAAGAGAAGAAAAAATATCTGAACTTGAAATTTTGAAACAATCTCTTGAAGAAGTAGAAAAACAAAAAAATGATTATTACGACCAGCTTTTAAGACTTCAAGCGGATTTTGCAAATTTTAGAAAACGGACAGAAGAAGAAAAAAGAAAATTTTTAGAATACGGTAAGGAAAAAGTTCTTGAAAAACAAATAAATATTTTTGATGTTTTACAACAGGCTTTAAAAAGTGCAAAAAAAGGCGGGAAAATTGAAGATATTGTTATTGGGCTTGATATGATAAGTCAAGAATTTCTGAAAATGTTGAAAGAAGAAGGCGTTGAGGAAATTGAAATAGAAAAATTTGACGCAAATTTTTGCGAAGCTTTAGAATATGCGGAATGCGAGGAGGAAGAGGGAAAAATTTTAGATATTTATCAAAAAGGATACAAAATAAACGGCAGACTTTTAAGAACAGCAAAAGTAAAGGTTGCTAAGAAAAAAGAAAATGGAAATGAAAAAAAGGAGGAAGTAAAATGAAAAAAATTGCACTATTGTCGGTTTTTCCATTGTTAATCGGCGGAGTCGTTAATTGTTTTGCAGAAAGCAGTACAGGCAAGTCGCAGAAGATTCTAATTGCTTATTTTTCTTGGTCGGGAAACACAAAAATTGCCGCTCAAGAAATTCAAAAATCAGTTGGAGGAACTCTTTTTGAAATAAAAACCGCAAAAGCATATCCTAAAGATTATCAAGAATGCATAGATGTTGCAAAAAAAGAAAAAGAAGAAAATGCTCGTCCTAAACTTTCTTCAAAAATAAAAGACATAAATTCCTATGATGTTATTTTTGTTGGTTATCCAAATTGGTGGGGGACTATCCCTATGCCGATATCTTCGTTTTTAGAA
>JAIRLW010000082.1 GCA_031259095.1 Planctomycetaceae bacterium
TAGTCCGCCTAAACCGCAAACGAAAAATGTACAAAAACAGAAAAAAGTGCCGGGAGAAAATCAATGGGCACAGGATATTGAAATTAACGGTCAACACGAAACCTTGTTTTTCACGCTGGCTCAAAACGGTGAAGCGTTACAATTTTCGGTCAATTCTTCATCGGTTGATCTGATTGATCGAATTGAATTTGGTACGGCAACTCATCACGCCAATCGTGTTTATTATGGTCACGGTTATTGTATTGAGGAACCGCAAACGTTTTCCGCATCAGCCGGAGGTCATAATTTGTCAACCTCTCATGTCGGTATGGATTTTGAGAACGGTATTTCAGTTTTGCAGGCAAGCAGTTTTCCGCCGGATCAGTTTACCGTTGATCCTGATACGAAAAAATACACATTGAGTGTTCATCCGGCAACAACAATTACCTTGCTGCCCGGTTTGAATGGAGCGTTAGATTGTGCAATCCGGTATCGTCCGATTTGTGAGAAAACAGCCGCCTCTGGTTTCAAAACAAAAGCAGGACGATTTGTGTTCGATATTTGGGGCGGACAGTACAAAGAACATACCGAAACAATTAAAAATGCGGTTCGGTACGGTTTAACCGATTCGCTGTTTATCGTGCATAATTGGCAGCGTTGGGGTTACGATAACCGATTGCCGGATATTTTCCCGCCGAATCCGCGATTGGGAACACTGGAAGACATGCGGGAAACATTGAAAATTTGCGATGAAAACGGAATTCAGTACGGTATTCACGATAATTATATTGATTTTTATCCCGACGCGGAAGATTATAATTTTGACGTAACAACATTTCACGAAAACGGTCAACCCCGAAAAGCATGGAACAATTACGGAATCGAAGCGCAAAGTTATCAATTCCGTCCCGATAAAGTCCAAAAATTTTTGGAACGGAATCTCAATTTGTTGACCGTTAATCTTCCAATGTCAACCTATTTTGTTGACGTGTTCACGTCCATTCCTCCGGTTGATTTTTATGACCGCGACGGCAATTTCCATAGCCGGACGGAATCTCAAGCCGCGTGGAATAAAGCGTTTGACACGATTCGCGACCGGTTTTCAAAAGTGAACAAAAATTTTCCAAGCGCAACAACATCAAGCGAAGCCGGAATGGATTCGTTAATCGGACATCTTGACGGTGCGGATTGTCAATTTATGTTTCTTTCGCCGGAAAGCGGAGAATTTCGTATTCCGGTGAAATGTAAGCAATGGTCGCGTGTTCCTTGGTTCGACGCGGTTCATCACAATACGTTTTCGTTACACGGAGTCGGTTACAGTAACCGTTACGAAGCTCAACGCGGCAGAAGTTTGCACGGAATTGACAGCGACGACTATATTTCGTCCGAAATATTAACCGGTCATGCCTTGATGACCGATTGGAGTAGTGCAAAACGCGGTGCAGTACGAAAATACTGGCTCGCACAAAATTTGATTCGTCATCTCGCCGATAAACATATTACCAAAGTCGAATTTTCGGACAATAATATTCATCGGCAAATTATTACATGGAATGACGGAACAATCATTTTCGTTAATCTCGGCAGCGGCGACTGGAATATTACGCCAATGACAACAAAAACGCAACCTGAACTCATCCTACCGCAGTTCGGGTTCTTAGCGAATCAAAACTCCGCTATCAGTCTTGGTTGGTACGGAATCATCAAAATAGGCGGCAGGATTATTGAAATGAGCGAGATTAGGAGCGGTCAATACACGCTTTACGTTAATGCCCGACAAAAAAACGCAACAAATATTTTGCCGATAACGCCAACATTAAATTCATTCAAATATCTTGGCGAAAACAAATTTTCCGCTGATTTTGCGTGGAATGTGAAAGAAAAGATTGATAAAGATTTTTGTATTTTTGTTCACTGTACGGAAAAACGAATGAATTGGCGTCAGAAATTGAAAGAAAGTGTTTTAGGCGGCGGTTTTCCCAAAATACCGACTTCGGAATGGAAAGATAAAATTGTTTCAGATTCTTTGACAATGAATATTCCTGATGATCTTCCGGCAGGACGATATTATTTTGTAGTTGGTTTGTACGATCAGAAGGGCAACGGCAAACGTTCCAAATTGATCGATTTCGATACCGGCGGTGATCGTTACGCAGTCGGCTGGTTGAAAATCGAACGAAAAAATCCAGACAACAGCGTTTCAAATATTTCGTTGGAACCGTTTGAATGGGAAGACGAAAAATTATCTGAACGTTTATTACCGACAACCGAACCGGTTGATTTCGGAATTGCCAAAACGAAAGGAGCATTTCGTATCGAAATTGACCACAATAAAAACACCGCAATCGTAACACCGCTTCCCGATGAACCGGCAACAAAATTATCATTGCAATTGCCGGAAATTACCAAAAGCGTTAAAGCATTCGATGCAGACGGCAAAGAATTACGCAACGTTTTATTCCAGAACAACAACAAAACTGTTGAGTTCACAACACAAGAAAAAGAATTTTCCTATCAAATTACATGGTGATTTCTGTCGATATTTTGAAATATAAATGTAATTGTTTATTTGGTAAAAATTTTCTGATTATCTCCCCACAAAATAGGAAACCATCAGGAATTTCCAATAATGAATTGGAACTGCGAAAGACACGAATTTTCACGAAAACGATTGTTCTAAAAATCTTTTTGTGAACATTCGTGATTTTCGTAGTAAAAATAAAGATTAAAGTGTGTTGACACTAATATCATTGTTTTTTTGCGAAATTAGTGTCAACACTCCCTAGCAGCAACGAATCCTACAAAAGAGAACTTCTAAAAATCTCTGGCACAAAAAATGCAGTGTACCAACAAGTTGAAACAATTGGGTATGGCGGTTCACAATTATCACGACGTTTACAATTCTTTGCCAACTGGTAAATCAACTCTGCCGAACCGAACCGAACCGGTACCAATAATATTTACAAGTTCAGCGCGTTGTTGTTGACTCTGTTTATCGAGTTGCAAAGCGTTTACGATTTGATGGCGAGTACTCCTGCCGTCACTTTTTCCGCCGATCATCCGGTAGAAATTCGCAATGTCAACTTTCCGGCTTTTCTTTGCCCATCTAATAGCGGTGAAGTTCCCATCGATACCGGTGGCGATGACGCTTTTGTAGGTCGTAACAATTATTATATTATGTATGGCGATGTTGTTACTATACCGCAGTCACTGTAAAAAATAGATATTGACAAGATTTGACGGCTATTTTATACTGATGATCACGAGGTCAACTTATGAATGCCTATCACTTATCACAAGCCAAAACATGTTCCCGGAAAAGACGATTACGGATTTTACGAATTCAGTGAACACTCAATCGGTCTTACGATTGTTACAAAAGATATTAAAATTTTATCGTCAAAAAACGATTCATCTTTTTGTGGACAATGCCGCTTATGACAAGTCAAGGTTGGTGAAGGAATGGTTGAAAAGGAATGGTTGAAGAAGCATAAGAATATCCGTTTGCATTTTTTACCGGCGTATCGCCCGAACTTAAATCAGATCGAACGATTGTGGTTTTTTTTCAAGAAAACGATTTTATACAATAAGTATATCGATTTTATACAATAAGTCTATCGAAAAGTTTTCCGACTTTCAAGAATCATGCCGAAGCTTTTTCCGTTGTCAAAAAAAATAGACGGAGAACTTGCGCACACTCGTCACCGATAACTTTCATCTCTTCAAAAAAACGATTTTCAAAAGGGCTAGGGGATACATCTGGCATAACATGAATTGAAAAAATCGGAAATGTGAATCAAAATTTTTATGTTTTGTTTTTAAAAAATAAAAAATTTGAACACAAAAAATACAAAAACATGGAAGAAACACAAATGTGATTTTCGTGTGTTCCATGTTCAAAAAATAAAAAACTTTTTTCATAAAAACATTGAAATCAAATTTTGACAATGCTTTCAAAAGAATATATTACCGACCTGAAATTTAAGAAAAACGGCGAAATAGCAAAACTCGTGCGAAATCAACACGATGTCGGAGGACTTATTTTCATTTTGGAAAATCTGGGACATTTGCCGATTGGTTTCAACGCAGATTTTCTGTACGACCTTTTGCTGCACCAACATGCACAAATACGATTTTATGCTGTTAAAAATATTGCCAAACTCAATGGAAAATCTGATACAAAAAAACTCGTCAGCTTGTACCAACAGGAATCCGATACAAGTGTACGGCGTGAAATTGTTTCGGCAATCGGAAGGCAACGTAAAGTTACAAATAAACCGGTTCTGTTTTCTTTTTTGAAAGATGAAGACCCTAAAATCGTTTGTCAGGCAATTCGCGGTTTACTTGTTTTTGAAAAGGATAAAGAAGTCGAAGAACATTTGAAACCGCTTGTTAATCATCCCAATGAGATGGTGCGGACGGTCATTTACAAGGAATTTTTCGCAAAAGAAAATAAAACGGCAAATGTGTTACCGCATACCGAAACTTATGAGTTTTTGAAGAATGTAGTTGTTCATGCAGATGTTTTGGAGGCTTTGAAATATGTTCCTGATGAAAGTGTTCATTTAACGTTTACTTCGCCGCCGTATTATAACGCACGGGATTATTCTATTTATCAGAGTTATCAGGCGTATTTGGAATTTTTGGAAAAAGTTTTTATTGAAACACATCGTATTACCAAAGAAGGTCGTTTTTTGATTGTTAATACGTCGCCTATTATTATTCCGCGTGTCAGCCGTTCTCATTCAAGCAAACGGTATCCAATTCCGTTTGATTTACATTCTTATTTGGTTAAGAATGGTTGGGAGTTTATTGATGATATTGTTTGGTTGAAGCCGGAGGCATGTGTGAAAAACCGTATTGGCGGATTCATGCAACACCGAAAACCTTTGGGTTATAAACCCAATACAATTACGGAATATTTAATGGTTTATCGAAAAGCAACTGAAAAATTATTGGATTGGAACATGCGCAGTTACGATTATAAAACGGTGGATATGAGTAAGGTTGATGACGGATATGAAACGACCAATGTTTGGAAAATTGATCCGGCTTTCGATAAAATACACACTGCTGTTTTTCCTGTTGAACTTTGCAAGAGAGTAATTCAATATTATTCGTACAAAGGCGATTTGATTTTCGATCCGTTTGCCGGAAGCGGAACAGTAGGCAGAACCGCAAAATTATTGGACAGATTATTTTTTTTAACAGAAAAAGAATCTGAATATTTTGATTACATGAAATCAAAAGCCAAACCGGGTATTTTCAACGAGAATAAAACAAAATTCTTAACACTAGAACAATTCACCAAAACAATAAAATGACACTGACTGACCGCGCAGTAAAAAATATAATAAAAAGATTGATTAAATCTCAGGATTATCGTATTGAGATAGTCAATTTGATCAATGCAGAATTTCTGCAATTTGCAATAGATTTTTTCAAAAAAGTTGCTGTTGCGAAATTAAATTCGGAGGATATTACAATCGACTGGTACAAAAAATCTTTTATGGGTAAAAATCTTTCACCGGATGATATTGCCATAAATTCGGGATTAAACAAAAAAACTATTAGCAATATGTATGGTTCCGTAACTCGTTCAATTGTTATCGAAGCGTCGAATGAACATTTTGAATCACTTTACGGTAACATTCAGGCACTTCTTGAGATGGAAAAAGAGATTGAACTTACTTTGACGATTAAACTCAAAGGTGTTAGTGTTGATCTTAATGTAAGCGAAAGTTTGATTGTTGTTAACACGCTAGCGGTTAAACGATCTCAACTTCGCGGTGGGTTTTGGAGTACGGCGGGAAAAAGTACGGAGAAATACCTAATGCTCACACTTTGTAAACTATACAAAGTGGACAAAAAATATTTCAATGCATCACATTTTGTAAAAGATAAAGGTAAAAAAGTAGATCGAGAAATAGATTTTTATTTGCTAAATGACGGTAACGAATATCTGTGCGAGATAAAACTTATGGGCAAAGGCAATCCCGAAAGCGCTGATGCGATTATTGCCCGTGATACCAATGTATTTATTGCTGATACGCTTTCACAACAAAATAAAAATCAATGTGAAAAACTAAATATCAATTGGGTTGCGTTACGCGAACAAGAAGGCTTTCGCCGTTTTAAATCAATTCTTGAAAAATTGAATATTCCGCATAAAGATTTCACAGGCGATTTGGATGAAACATTAAATATGATCTTGCCGGAGTTGTTTGATGAGTAGGGTGAAACGTTTTTTGATCGGAGCGATGAGTTTTGGCGCGTTGAGTCGTGAAGTGCATGAAACGATGGCGATGAATCAAATCCGGATCAACAATTCGATTTGCGTTGCAATTTAGAGATGGTTGATTTGGAACCGATGTTCCTTGAAACGGACATTCAAAAGTTGTACGAAATGATCCAAAAACATTACCAATACACAAACAGTGCCAAAGCCAAAAAAATGCTTGACAACTGAGAACGTACCAAAAAACCTTTCGTCAAAGTATACCGCAGGCACTTTAAAAAATAGATATTGCCGGGATTTGACGGCTATTTTATATTGATGATCACGAGGTCAACTTATGAATGCCTATCACTTATCA
>JAIRLW010000250.1 GCA_031259095.1 Planctomycetaceae bacterium
TCCGCAGTAAGCCAGAGAATACCCGGAGTTTTACTTTTCTGGAAAGATTTCATAAATTCCGTACTATGAAAACCAGTGTGCGTTAATCCCGGACAAAGAGCCTGAACCCGAACCCCATATTTTTGAACATCACATTGAATACATTTGGAAAACGATAAAACATAAGCTTTGGTTGCTATATATTCGGCAGAATTGGCTCCGTACAAAAATGCGGCAACCGAAGAAAGATTAATCAAAAATCCTTTTCTTCGCCGGCACATCGGAACCAACGCCGCACGGGAAAGACGCATCAATGAAATTGTGTGAACCCGAATCATTTTTTCTTCACGCTCAGGATCGACTTCAGGAAACGCATTCGTAAAACCAAAACCTGCATTATTGACCATAAATTCAAGCAATTCCGAACGCTCAAGACGTTCCTCAAGCCGCTTGACCTCTTCCGCGTTGGAAAGATCACAAACATACGGTTCAACAAAAATACCATATTTTGTTTCAAATTCTGTTTTGATTTCCTCAAGAAGTTGTCCGCGGCGGGCAACAATCAATAAATCGTAACCCTCCGCAGCAAGTTGTCGGGCAAACTCCTTGCCAAGTCCATCGCTGGCTCCGGTAACTGCCGCAAGAGGACGAGATGAAAATTCGTGAGACATATTTTTTCTCCTAATAGTTAATGACCCATTTATCTCATTTGTCCCTGATGTCCCTGCCTGAAAAAATTAGGGGCCATTGGGACTTTAGGGACAATAGGGACAGAAATAATCGACAATAATTTTTTATTTAGCGGTGTTGCCGGAAGAATCCTGTTGCGTTTTTTTCGAATACTTGCTGCTTCGTGCAAATCCGATTTCCTCTTCCTGCTCCTGATTTTTTGAAACATCTTTTTCCCGCGTATCGTTTTTCAACGAAGAATTCATCGAAAAAATAGGATGTTTACTGAAATTTTCTTTGGGTTTCAAAAATTCGTCAGCCGTCCCGATAACTTTCCGCTGAACAACTACCGAAGGAACTTTACGAGTAGCCGCAAAACCAATCGGTTCGTCCTCTTCTTCTATTATTTCCGTTTCCTCCGGCAATTCTTCATAATTGTCCGATTTATTTGAAAGTGTTCCTTTGGAAATCGAATTTAAAGCAAGACGTTCCGCAATTTCAAGTTCTGTGTTTAATCTCGGTTGCGTTTTTTCAATCTTTGTCAAAGCAAAAACGTCTTCCGTTGTCGATGGCGTTATCGGTGGTCGTATCTGCACCGGCGGACGTTCTAAGATTGTTTTTGGCGTTGAGTCTTCGGCTTTCAAAGGAATCAAGGTTAAAACCGATTCCGGCTTTGAATTACTCTTTTCCGACTTCGGAATAATTTCAGCCGTCGATTTTGAAACAATTTCATTCGCCGACGGCGGAACAACTTCAACCGGTTTGAAAACAATTTCTTCTGTTGGTTTCGGAACAATTTTAATCGTTGTCGGTTTTGAAACAATTTCATCCGTTGATTGTGCAACAATTTCAGTGGTGGTTGGTTTTACAACGATTTCGTCCGTTGGTTTTTCAACAGTTTCGTCCATCAATTTCGGAACAATTTCAATTGTTGTTGGTTTCGGAGTCATCTCAACCGGCTTAGAAACAATCTCTTCTGTCTGATTCGGAACAATTTTAATGGTCGATTTTGCAGCAGTTTCATCTTTTGGTTTTGGAACGGTATCTTCCTGATTCGGTAACAAATTTTGTTGCGGACGATTGGGCGCGACAAATTTTAAGGTATTAGAATTTCTTGTGATTTTTGGTTGCTGACTTACATTCTGTTCGGTCATGGGTTTAGTGGACGGTGTTGCCGAATTTTTTGTTTCGTTTTTATCGGCAATTTTGAATCTTAAATTGGCTTCTGTTTGCGGCGATTCCAATGCCGGAATCGTTGTTGATTTCTGAACGAAAAAAGTTTCCGGTTGAGGCGCAGTCAGAAGCGGCAGGAATGCTTCGACGTGAACGGGAGCGGAATCGGGTTGCGGTAATGTATTATCAACAATTTCAGTTTTCGTTTCAGGTTGTTGCATGGGAAACGCCGATTCTTGAACCGTCACCGCCGGAACCGGCGAAACCGGAAACGGTGAAACCGGAACAGATTTTAGGTTTGAAATTGCAACAGAATCGGATTGAGAGATTAGTTTTTCAGGAATTGTTGGAATTTCCGGGATTGCCGGAGTAGCCGGAATTGCTGAAACGGTTGTTTCGATAATCGTCGGTTGAGGCAATACTTCGGGTTTTGTTGCAATAACCGGTTCAGGTTGTGCGGGCGTCAACGGTTCTGTTTTTTGAACGAAAACAGGTTCCGGTTGAGTTGGTTTTGATTGAACGATTTTCGATTGAATCGGTTCCGGTTGAGTTGGTTTTGGCTGAACGATTTCCGATTGAATCGGTTCCGGTTGAATTAATTTTGATTGAACAGTTTCCGGCAGAACCGAAACCAAGTTTGATTTGGTAACAATTTCGTTTTGAGCCGGTGCGAATTTTAAAACTGTCGGCGGTTGAAAAGAGCCGTCGGCAACTTGTTGTAACGAATCTGCTTTAACCGTTTCCGGCAGAACTGTAACCGGTTTCGCCATAGCCGCAACCGGTTTTTGAGTAACATTTTTATTTAATTGTTCGGAACCGTTCACAATTTCCGGTTTATCTGAATGTTCTGATTTCGTTGTGGACGCAATTTCGAATTTCAAAACGGTAGGCGTCTGATTTGACGAAAATTGCAGATCAATCTTTTTATTGATTTCCAAATCTGTTTGATCAATATTTTCTATATCAGGTTTATTTTGAACGATTAAGTTTTCATGTGTTGGAATTTCCGGCTGAGAATTTTTTGTAATCGAAAACGGTCCGGTTTTCGTTATTTTTGTTTCCGTTATTTGGATTGGCGCGTCGGCAATTTTGATTGGCGTTACGATTGTTTCGGCAGTTTCGGTTATTGATTTTGTTCCGGTTTCTGTTGACGGCGCGGGAGTAATTTGAGGTGAACGTGATAAATCGGCTAACTGATTGGCAAGTTTGCTCGGTATTGGTCTCATTAGGGAAAAAGAATCGGCTATCGATTTTGTTATTGACGTTGTTTCCTGCGTCGATTTTGTTACCGTATTCTTTTCCGCCGATTCCGAAGCGTATGAAGTTGCGTTATCTTTTGGCGTATCATTATTTTTCAGCGTATTCGGATCGACATAAACATAAGAATCCAATCCTTCCTGAATTCCGGCTTTACCGGCGCCGGGTCGCAGAATGGATTTTGTGGAACGTTGCGGAGCGACGGAATGGTTATTTGCTACGGAATAATCGTCTTGAGTTTTTTGAACTTTTTTAACAATAGTATTGTCAGTATCATCCGAATCGAGTCGGCGATGAGGCGCTGATCCATTGCGGGACAATGGATTTTCTCGCAACGATTTTTCTGTTGAGTTGACCGTTGGAATCGGCGCCTGCGGCTGATGAGATTGGGAACGCTGGGAATTGAAGGTAATCAGATTGACGGGTTGTTCAAGATATAAACGTGCGGAAAAATCGGAATTGGGTTTATCGGAAACGGTATTTTGTGCCGTTTTGTTTTTACTGAGAGAGATGCTGATGGTTGGAACGGAATCGGACGAAACCGGATATTGAAATCGTGAAACAGAATTTTTTTCGTCATTCTTTTCCGTTTTTGTCGTAACCGTTGCGGGCGAAGTCGAATTTTTTTCTTCTGACCGTTGTGAAGACGCGGTCGTTTTTTCCGATTCGGTTAAGGGAATTTTCCGAATACTAATTGCCGTATATTCGGGAATATTTTTAGCGGTTGCCGCATCTTCCAACGGAATAATTGTTAAGGGATGAACTTCGGGTTGTTGCGGAATAAGCGTATCATGTTCAGTTGAGTTTGAAATCCGAAAGTCTGTTGCAGGAAGTGTTCGAAGATCATTAGTTTGCCGGTCGCTCGGAACATCTTGCTGAAACGTTTTAATAGGTTCATTGGTTTGCGGTTCCGGTTTCAGAATTTTAATAACCTGTTGCCGGGGCGTTTCGGGAAAAGTTTGAAGCGGTTTAACTGTTTCAGGAGATTTCGTTTCGACATTCAAATTGGTTTCGACCGGAAATGATTCAATCGCCGATTCCGTCCATTGCCGATCTTTTTTCAATTCTCCGACTTTCTGCGATTCCACAGCAATCAAAAACGGATCAAGATTTGTCTCTTTTTGTAATGATTTTATCGGCGGCGGCGGCGGTTCCGTGTGCAACGGTTCTGTTGACGAAGACTTTAACAGTAACGGTTTTGTTAATAAAGGTTCTTCCGACGACGATTTTTTTGGTAACACTTTCGTTAATGCCGGTTCCGCTTTTTCTGTTAATGGTTCATTTTTTAGCGGTTCCGTTTGCAACGGTTCTATTGGCGATGGTTCCGTTGGTAACGGTTCTGCGGCGATGTTTTGAGGAGTTGCGGCGATTTCGGCAGTTTCCAAACGTAACAATTCTTCCTTAACATGTTGAACGAGTCCTTTTTTCGTTTGATCGTCCATTGGAACGGTCGGCGAATTTTTTGTATCGATAGCGGGAGGAGTTTGAGTTTTTTCAAGAATACTTGCACGTTGTTCGGCAAATTCCGCTTGAGCGTTATTGCCTTGTTGCCGATAGATTTTGGCGAGTTCCCGATACGCCGTCGTTTCACCGATTGCCAATCTGAGATACCGCAATCCTTCGGATTGCCGGTCGTTTTGTAACGCAATCATTAAACCGAGATTGTATAACGTCCGGCGATGATCAGGGGCAATCAATAAAGCGTTTTTCAATATTGTTTCGGCGTCGGCGTAATTTTTTTGATCGGCGTACAGTTTTGCGAAATCGCAAAGCAAGACGGTATTTTCTTTGTCCAGATGGAGCGCATCCCGAAAATACTGTTCGCTTTCGGCTAATTTTTGTTCTTTTGCTTTGAGAATTGCCAACCGGTGCAACGCCGGAGATTGCAAGCGTACAATATTATTTTCTTTTGCCAACCGGAGACATTGTTTATAAAAACTTTCCGCGTCAATATTTTTTTCCTGCCGTTCAGCCTGAATTCCTTGTGAAAAAAGTTCTTCCGCGTTCCGGTTTAATTCGTTGTTAGGGTTGTTGGCGAAACAGCATAAACCAAATAAACCAAGTAGGTAAAAAATCCCAAAAACGACCGAAATCAAACTGATTTTCCATAAAAAACGGTATTCAAGTCGCATGAACTTAGACTCCTGTTTGAGCATTTTTTTGAACCAATGACCTCGCGGAGCAAAATATATCGATATCGGATATATCGGTTCTAACAATCTTGTGACTTGAAATAGATTTTCCAATTTGTTGGATTATATTAGTCCCGCTTGTCCTACTGCTTGTGCTTGAAAATCAAAAAGGTCGCCCGTGTAAGGTGGTCGGCGCTGTTTGTCCCGAAAAATCGCCGACGCGACCGTTTAGCAAAAGATAGCCTATCTCAGGGTTTTTTAGACGTAAACAATTATCCCAATAAGATTAAAACGGAACCGAGAACCATCACGGCGGAAGCAAACAGTTTGCGAATGATCCGCGATTCACCGAAAAAAAACCAACCGTAGAGAACGCTCAAAATTACCGATAATTGAAACAACGCTAAAGCGTAACCGACCGGAATTTTTTCAAAAACATAATTTGTTGACCATTGCATCAAACCAACCGAACACACTAAACCAAAGTACAAAAACACTTTCGAACCGGCTTTTTGCCATTCACGACTCCAAACGATTTTTTCATGTTTTGATTGAATGGGAAGAAAAATCAGCGAAAAAATCATGCCGCCCCAACACCAAACCGCAAACGCGGTATTGGGATCGGAATACAGTACGATTTTTTTGATAAACACCGCTTCAATCGCCGCCAGAAACATGGCGATCATTCTATCACGTAAATCAGAACGTATCAGTAATTTCCACGAAAACCGCTCGGAAAATTGACCGGAATCAATAACAAAATAACTTCCGCCGACAATTAAAGCAACGCCAAAAATTCCAAACAAATCGGGAATTTCAAAAAGTAACACCGCACCGAAAATAATTCCGATAACCGGTTTGTACGCATTGATCGGACCAAGTACCGAAAGTTCGCCGTGACGAACCGCTTTAACCAAAAAGCCGTTACCTAAACCTCCGAACAATCCCGCCAAAACAGAATAACCCCAAAACGCCGCCGGAAAAGTTATCCAGGAAATACGCCAAACTAAAGGAATAACGGTAATTGATAATATGAAATAGGTTAAAAAATTAGTGAACAACGGAGATTGACCGTCAGAAAATCGCCCGCCGGAACAAATTCGTTTCTGAAAAACATTGGAAAGCGGATTGATAATAATTCGTAAAAGAATAGCAAAAAATATCATGAGCAGGATTGATTCGTCTGGATAAATTTAGTTACATTCGGACAAAGACCGTCGGTGAAAGTTGCCGGATAATCCGTTTCTTTTCCAAAACACCCAAAGCGGCAACAATTTGTTGTTCTTCCAGACCGGTTGTTGTTACGATGTCCTTGAGCGGAGTCGGAGACATTTTGACAGACTGTAACACAATTCGTTCTATTTCATTTAAGGACATTTCGTTGGGATGACGAATGGCGTCGGGCAGTTGCCGTCTATTGAACAGAAAAACTTTTTGCCGTAACGGACCAAGAACATTTAATAAATCATCAACTGATTCGACCAAATAAGCCCCATCACGAATCAACTGATGACAACCTTGTGAGTTTGGCGATTCGATGGAACCCGGAACGGCAAAAAGATCACGTCCTTGTTCACCGGCAATTCGTGCGGAAATCATTGCTCCGCTCCGCATCGGCGATTCCACAACGAGAACGCCCAACGCAAGACCGCTGACAATCCGATTCCGTTGCGGAAAAGTCCATCGGGCGGATTGATGTAACGGAGGATATTCACTCAACACTGCGCCGCCGGATTGAACAATTTGTTCGGCAAGATTTTTATGTTCCGGCGGATAAATCCGGTGATGTCCGCTTCCCAAAACGGCAAGAGTTCGGGCGTTGGATTTTAGAGCGGCACGATGAGCAATGCCGTCAATGCCCAACGCCAAACCACTGATAATTGTAAAACCGTTACTGCAAAGAGCAGCGGTCAACCGATCCGCCTGACGACCGCCATAAGCCGAATTTCGGCGTGTTCCAATAACTGCAATCGAAAACGTGTCTTGCGGCAGGATTTTTCCTTTAACGTACAAAATTTGTGGCGGATCATGAATTGTCCGTAGCGATTCGGAATATTGCGAATCGCCTAACGGGATAATGTCAATCTGATCACGTTGACAAAGTTCAAGAATAACATTGGGATCAAAATTTCGTCTTGCCGAAGCCAATTGTGAAGCCGTATCCGGTTTCAGAAATTCAAAACCGCTCAAATCATGATACGAAGCGTTCAATATTTCCGTTACGTTTCCGAACCGTTCCAAAAGCCGTTGATACGTTCTCGATCCAATTCCTTCAACCATTGAAAGAAGAATATTGTCCAAAAGTTCCGATGAATAATCGTTTATCATAAATCAAATACGTCAATCATTGTAAAAATGTTAAAACTTCAGCAAAAGATTATTTTAGTCAAATTGATCGGTTTCAATCGATTGATTCAAAAACAACTTATATCAAATTTAACGTTTTCAGCCTTGAAATTACATCTATTCTCAAATAATTATTATAACGATATAACGGATATAGAGGGAAGTTGAACTTTAATAGGAGTAAGAACTCCCAGTCCTTTTCCATCCGCATAGAGAACCATTTCAGTTTCAGAAATAGTTTCTGCTCTCGGGATTACAGTAATATTAATTATTATTTCCTGACCTGCCTCACTCGACTGGTAATACCATTGAAAGAAGAATAACTGAAAAAAATGGAATACACCAATAATAATGTTCCAAAAACAAAAAGAAATACTAAAAAAATTTTCTCGTCATTTTAAACTTTTTTTGCAAAAAATTGCATCTATACCGTTTTCCTTTTAAAAACCTGTTTTATCTTTTCGTTTAACTCCGCAATTTAATGTGTTTTTACAGTTCAAAAACCGGTTTTTAAAGTGAAAACGGTATATCATGAAAAACATAATGAGTAATTTAATATACATGGTAAATTAGAATTTTTTATTCTGTAAATTTTATTTATCAAAAAAAGATAAAATGTATAATGTATAAAGAATATTTCAAATATTCCTTTAAAAATCGTGAGGTTTAACTTGAAACTATTGGTTTCTAAGATTATTCTTTCGGCGCGAACACGGGCAGGATCCTAAAGAAAATCCGACCATTTTGGAACAGAACATTTTGACCGTAAGCAGTTTGAACTGTTGTGCCGTCAGAATTGGGAACAAGTTGATTGACTTCAGAAATTAACGTCTGATCAATAAATTCGTGCGGATCCAATGAGAGAAATTTCGTTGCAGAATCATTGGTTCCGGTTTGACCAAGAATAATGTCACGATTAGAAGAGTCGAGAGTAGCGAAGGGTTGGGAGTTTTGAGAAACTGATCTTAGAAGACTCGGAGTCGATTGAAGCAAAGAAATATCAAGCGGAATCGACTTAACCGGTGTGGAATTGAACGACGAATCATTCGCCGTTTCGGTCAACATTACCGGAAATTGAGCAGGTTTTAGTTCCTGCCAACCGGATTGAGTTAAATTAATTGGAGAAGAATTATCAATCGGCGTCGGACTTTCCGGTTTTCCTTGAAGTTGTGTGTAATGGTCGATACTTTTGTTGATTTCGTGAATTTTGGATTGTGTAAAATAATTTTGGGTCTGATTCTTAACATAATTGATCACCGGAAACGCGATTACCGCAATAAGAATACCAACCGCAATGGACATGCTAAAATCAAGCCATCGACGGTTTTTCTTAACCGGTTTTGTGGTCGAGGTCGAAACTGTCGATTGTTTGTGTGAGCGGGGAGAACGTCGAATCAGACGTTTACTGTTGGAATGTTCCGCAGATTCGGTTGATGCCGGAATTGCCGATTGACGCGCGGAAACCGTTAAAATCTTTTCCAGAACCTTCAGACAATGATCTTTGGGGCGTTCTCGATTAACTACAGAACTGCTGACTATTGAATGGTTTACAGCGGCGGAATCGTCATTGGGAGGTGATGCGGAAATGGTCATAGAGATGACAGAACCACGCGGCGTTTCGGAAAAATATTCTTTTTTTTGTTCTGTTCGGTCAAGACGTTTCCAGAGTTCGGTACAGGTACGTTGTGCCAGATTAGGCGGAGGATCAACCGATTCATAGACATACGTCAATGGCGAAAGTTCTTTTTGGAGTGTTGCCAGTTCGGTTCGCATTGCCGGCTGACAGAGCAATTCCCGCTCAACATAAGCAATTTCGTCATTTTCTAAGGCATTCATCAAATAGCCTAACAACATTTCACGGTCTAACTCGCTCATTATATTTGTATTGTTAGTTAGATTTTGCGGATTTAATTCTTTAATTCATAAATTCATAGAATTAAATTTACAGTCTGGTAGTATTACAAAAAACTGTGTTTTCGTCAAGAGAAATTTTTAACGAATTGGCAATTCGCCAACGGATAATACTTAGCCGGTTGATTCTTTCCATTGTGTTTTACGCAACTGTGTTTTACGCAACTGAAACCTTTTAACCGGCTCATATTACGGCGATTTAATGAAATTGTTTCTGTTTCGGATAAAACCAAAGAATGATTTTTTTCCCGAACAATATCATACGCTATTCCCTATCATACGCTATCCGCGAGTAAATGGTTCAATTTTTTTACGGCGGTGTTTAAGCGGCTTTTTATTGTTCCGAACGGAATCCCAAGCGATTCTGCGGCATCGCGGTAACTCATTCCCTGAAAATAGACCATATAAAGAACTTGCCGCAAAAAATCCGGCAACCGTTCCACTGCCTTTCGAACTTGAAGAGTTTGTTCCTCGTTGATGGAACTCATCATCGGGTCTGTTTCGTCTCCGGCCAACAAATCCGCTAATTTGACGGAATCGGGGTTAGCGTCGCAGGTTTCGTCGATACTAACCACATGGTACCGCTTCATTTTACGGCAAAGATCAATCGCCTGATTCGTGGCAATTCGATAAAGCCATGGACGAAATTTTCTGCCTTCCTCGAATTGATCGCATTTCGTCAACACTTGCAAAAACGTCGTTTGGAAAACATCTTCCGCACTTTCGGTATTACCAAGGTAGTGTCGAAGATAATTGAACAGTTCCCGCTCATAACGTTTGACCAATTCCTCAAAAGCCTCACGCAATTGCGTCATCCGATATTCAAGAATTAATTCTTCATCGGTCCATTGAGAAAAATCAATCGTTGAAAATCGCGCCGTTTCTTGTGCAACACAATACATAACTCACCTTGTTCTTTCTGCCGAAAGTTCCGTCAAAATAACATTCCTTTTAGCGTAATATTGTATTTTATTACCGGCGTTAATTCGAGTAAAAAAATAATATCTTGTCTATTTTCTGACCTGACCTCAATTAACACCGCTCCTTAGTGACTGAAAAGAACTACTTCACATTTCATGCCACTAAACCCAAAAATTCAATATCGCAAGGGAAATTTCGGAGAAGCAACATAAATATTAAACGATAACTCTATACGAGTACAAAGGATAAATCATTTGAAAAAATTTATTTTTTTTTCAAATGATTATTTTTTCCTGCCAAAATCTATACGTCAATTTTGGCGTTTTATCAAACACTTGGATCACATTGCAAGGATATTTTACATTGAACCACTTTACCATGTAAAATTTTCATTCTTTTTGTGAAAAAAGAAAAAAAAAGATTTTTCGATAATTTCGATAATTTCGATAGTTTTGGCAATTCAGGAAAGTTTGGCAACTTCAGTAATTTCAGTATAAATTTCAAAGGAGTTAATTGGAGTTATTGGTTCCTTTATCCTTGACTATGTTCCTTATGATGTTCCTCTACTGGAAATTTTAGGGACATCGGGACGGTAATGACCAAAAGGACTTGCAAAACCGACATTGGGTATGGTACATTTTAAATTTGTTGGTATCTTTGTTGTAGTGACATTTCCGATTATTCACAAAATATTCCGTTTAGAAAAAATAATCTTAACACGCTCATGTTTTTTGTCCATACCAGAGACATTGGAAAATTTCTTACGATTGTAGATTACTATTGGCAATTTCTAAAAACTCATTTTTTGATCGACCGAAATCAACTAAAATCGATTTTAGTTGATTTTAGTTGATTTCGGTCGATTTTAGTCTGTGAAAAAATAAGTTTTTAGAAGTTCCCTATTGTATCTTAAAATCCTGTAATAAATTTTTGCCGAGTCAAAAAAAGTAACAATATCAAATGATGAAACCGTATATTCCAGAAGAGCTTCCGTTGTCAACGATTGATTTTCGTCGTCACTTTAAGTTAGCGAGCGAAGCGAATGCAGAGTTAGCGCGTTTTGATGGACTTTTACAAGGACTTCACCAGCCGGAATTGTTGCTTTCTCCGCTCATTAACGAAGAATCCGTATTTTCTTCACGGATTGAAGGAACACAAGCGACACTTACCGACGTCTTAAAATATGATTCCGGCAATAAAAAATACACTGAGCAACAAAATGATATTCACGAAGTTATTAATTATCGGAACGCAATGAAATTTGCGGGTCAACAACTCAATAATCGACCTTTGTCGCTTAGTTTGGTTCGTGAAATGCACCAAATGTTAATGAGCGGAACACGAGGCGAGGACAAAAACCCCGGTATGTTTCGTGTTAAACAAAACTACATAGGTCGTTCTGGAGTTTCCATTGATGAGGCGACGTTTGTACCTCCCAATCCTATTCGTCTTTTAAGCGATCTTGAAGCGTGGGAACGTTATCTTATTAGTGATGATGTAGAAGTTTTACTACAATGCTCTTTTGTACACGCTCAATTTGAACTGCTCCATCCTTTTAATGACGGTAATGGGCGTGTTGGGCGTCTGCTGATTCCTCTATTTCTTTATCAAAAAAAGAAACTTTCGATGCCGACTTTTATATAAGCGCTCATGTTACGCACCCTTTTGCGAGTTTTATTTTTTTTAGTTCGCTCCATGCGGCTTTTGAAGCCGCCCAGTAGATTTTTGCTTTGAGGGCAAAATGATTTAATTTGTGAGCGAACTTTAATTTCTCCAATTTAACATACGCCGCTAGCGAAGCAAATAAATGATTACTTTGCGTGGTCACCG
>JAIRLW010000581.1 GCA_031259095.1 Planctomycetaceae bacterium
TACGTGGTTACATGCCGCGAAAAGACGGCGAATTGATCGCTTGGGCAAAAACAATCTTTCGTAATCTATTACAATATCGGAAGACTGATTGACACTAATCTGGTGTGACAACCCCCTAATAAACCCGTCATTGTCAGGTTTTGTTCACGAACCCGTTCACTGACGCAGGTTCACTTCCTGACTCTTCCCGACCAAAAACGCCCTGTTTTTAACAGGTTTTTAACTAGTTTGGGCGAAGTAAATAAACATAAAAAAAACAACCACGCGCCGTCTGACCGCCTGCCTTGTATTTTCAAGCGCAAGCAGTATTACCTACAAAATGCTGAGACATTAGGGACAAATGAGTCATTAGAGACAAGGGATTCTTTATAAAACTCTGTGATTAGACAATGAATAATCAGAATTTTTTTACAGGGAAGTCTTGAGGTCTTATTGCAAAGTTAAATTTTTGCGATATATTTTATGCCTGTTAATAAATGCTGTTTTGTATTGACCTTCGTCTTTTTTAACGGCATATTGTATCGATTTCAATTTCATGGTCAACTTTCTACATCTTTCCACAATGGCTGCAACAATTTATTACGAAAAAGACGCTGATCTCTCTAAACTCAAGGGCAAAACGATTGCGATTCTCGGTTACGGTTCGCAGGGTCATGCGCACGCCCAAAATCTCCGCGACAGTGGTTGCGAGGTGATCATTGCCGAAGTCAAAGGAACTGCCAACTACGACTTGGCAGTTCGGGACAAATTCAAACCGCTCACGACGGAAGAAGCAGTGAAACGTGCCGATTTGATTGTTCTGACGTTGCCCGATGAACTTCAGGCGGGAATTTTTGAGACACAAATTCGTCCCAATCTTTCTAAAGGAAATCTCATTATTGCCACACACGGTTTCAATGTTCATTATGGTCAGTTTAACATGCCTGAAGGAGTGACGGCGATTCTGATTGCTCCGAAGGGACCTGGTCATCTTGTGCGAAGTGAATTTACCAAAGGCGGAGGAGTTCCTTGTCTGATTGCTCTTGGCGAAGGAGCAGGTGAAAAAGAACGGAAAATCGGACTGGCTTACGCCAAAGGAATCGGAGGAACACGCGGCGGTGTTATCGAAACAACTTTTGCCGAAGAAACCGAAACCGATTTATTCGGGGAACAAGCCGTTCTTTGCGGCGGAGTTTCCGCGTTGGTTCAAAAAGCGTTTGAAGTATTGGTCGAAGCCGGTTATCAACCTGAAATGGCTTATTTTGAATGTATGCATGAACTCAAATTGATTGTGGACCTGTTCTATCAAGGCGGTTTGAATTATATGCGGTATAGTGTTTCGAACACGGCAGAGTTTGGCGATTACACCCGTGGTCCCCGAATTATTACCGATGAAACGAAAAATGAAATGAAAAAGATTTTAACCGAAATTCAAACCGGTGAATTTGCCAAAGAATGGTTGCTTGAAAACAAAGTCGGAGCGCCGAAATTCAAACGGATTCGTGCAATTCAACGGAAACATCAACTCGAAGAAGTCGGACGGCGCCTTCGCAAATTGATGTCATGGATTGACGCAAAAGAATTTTAGAATTTTGGCACAACATTTCCGAGAAAAAATTAAGTGCGGGGATTTTGACCAACCCCGCACTTTTTTTATTGGAAATCTCTAAAAATCTTTTTAGGAATTTCTAAAAACTTCGACTGAAATCAACCAAAATCGATTTTAGCCGAATTGGGTCGATTTCGGTCGATCAAAAAACAAATTTTTAGAAGTTGCCGGAAATGATTTATTCCTATAGTCCCAATCGTTCCTGACGTCCCAAAAATTTTCTGATTGTTTCGGATTTATGGAATATTCGGTTTAGAACGAAACGACGCCGGTAATACCGCCGGAAAATTGGTCACGGTTTTTGCCGTTGTTAAACGGTTTATCACCGGTCTTGTTGGCGTTATAGTCGTAACGTATTTCCGGTCGGATACTGATATTGGAATACGGTTTCCAGTTCACGCCGATAGTGTATTCGCTCATATCCGTTCCGTAACCGTAAATGTTGTCAAGATTCGCCCATTCCGCGCGAAAACCAATACCCCAACGTTCATTAAACTGATAGGTCAGATAATTCGCAATACCGTACGAATACACATGGCTATTGTCTTCTCTGGTTTTGGTATCGTTGTAATTCCATTGGAGCGAGTAATTCCATTTGTCTGAAATATTGTAACTTGCCGCAGCCGTATGAAAATAAACATTCGTACCGCTGAGACCGTACCGATCAACATCGTTGAGATCAGGATAAGCCCCATAACCGTTGCGATTATACATTACCGCATACGAGAGATTCAGTTTATTGGTGAGTTGATAGGAAATGGTTCCGATAAAACCGTGATCCTCGTAAGCGTTTTCAATACTGGAGTCGGCGCCGGTTGTGTAAGCGGCGCCCAATGACCATTTGCTGCCGTCGGGGGTGTATTGGAAAAAAACGCCCGAATGAGAATACGGTTCCAATAGGAAAATGTACGAATGACTGAAAAAGAAAAAGTCGGGAGCGCGAAGTGATTCAAAACCGAGAATTGTTTCAAATTTACCCAGTTTGACGGAAAGATCGCCGTAAGCAAGTTGAGCGTACAGTTGCGGAATGGCGGTGTAATAATCGCCGTCCTGCCAACCATAATCAAATTTTGCGTCTCCCCAACTTTGAGCAATCCACGCTTCGGGACCGAAATATCCTTCGGCGGCAAAACCCCAGTCAAGACCATGTTGACCGTTGGCTTCCTTTTTAACGCCAAGCCAAACCTGATTCACCAGAAAATCCGTCGATTGAACGGTGGAATACAAATTTCCGTTACCGGAATTTCCCAATTGCGTAACATCTCGTCCTTTGAAATTAGTCTCTTTAGTTCGCGTAACACTATTTCCGCGACTGTTGGCATAAACTCCTGCCTGAAGCCAACCGTACACGTCAATACTGTCGAAAAGCGATTGGCGGTTACGTTTATGCTTAAACGGACGAAACGTGTCCCATGAATCGCAGGCAACCGCCTCGCAAGGATCGGAAATCTGTTCATCAACGGGTTCACAGGGAGCGCACGCCTCCCGACCAAGATAAATGGGATTGTTTTCCGTATGAGCAAAAACTCCCTCACAATAAGAAAACAAAACCAGAAACAACGAAAATACGAAAAATTTTTTCATCATTACTCCTTATTACTCCTTTTTCGCAAGGTTGAAAAACAAAAATGAAGGAGACAAAGAACTTATCGGTATTTTTTCTATGAAAACTTAATTATCTTAACCGGTCAATGAATTGAAGGAAATTTTTTTTGTAAGATATTGACAATAAACAAGTTATGGCTTGTACAAAAGGGATATTTTCACTCCAATTCATTAATATTTTAACGATATTTTAATTTTGATGATCGGAAAATTCCTCAATTTCAGGTTAAAATATCAAGAATACATAAATTACGAAAATTTCTTATTAGCCGTTTGAATCAATATATTCTCAATATTCCGAAAGTTCCTATTTTGTAACTATTCTTATTGATTATTATTTCAAAGGATTCCGTCATATTTGACGGTTGCGAACCGTGATATTTCAAGGCTGCCCATGAAATATTACGGCTTGTAAATCAATTCGGTAGAAAATTAACGTAATGATTCAGTCTCTACAAAAGAACAGTTTTTAACCGTGAAAAGTATAATAAAAATAGATCGCGGTCTCTTGAAAATGTTCCTATCTGGAGTAAGATAAAAAGTATGAAAAAATTATTTCCTCAATCGGTTAAAAAAACACTGCCAAAAGAAAACACAACCGTCAATATTCATGACGAGTTTGTCCGTGCGGTGTTCGCCAATCTCGAACTCGTCATTGAGTTCCTGAAACTTTATGTCGAAAAAACTCGTGAAGGTCGTAAGTTATTAAAATTACTAGACCTAAAACGAATCAGATTGGAACCAACACAGTTTTTCGGTCCCGAAGGACGGCAACGAATCGCCGATTTAATCTTTTGGATTCCGCTAAAACATGGAAAAGGTCTCGCCGGTGTCGTGTTCGTTTTTGAGCATAAAAGCGAATGGAAACGCTCTTGGCCCTTTCAATTACTCAAATACTTAGCGGCAATCTGGAACAAGTTTTTCTCCGAAGCAAAAAATCCGGAAAGTCCCAACTTTATGTTGCCGGCGCCGTTGCTGATTATCCTTCACAATGGTTCAAAACCAATCATTAACAAACCAATGTTGGATAAATACATTGCCAAAGTGGTTGGAACAAAACGGTTTATTCCGAAATTTGATTATATTATGGTTGATTTATCGGTGTTGACTCCCGATGAATTTGGTACGGCGCCGTTGTTGCGGGTGATTCTCGAACTGCTCAAACGCGCCGCCGACGGAACTCTTTACGATGTTCGCAAACAAATCTTGGAACCATTGGCGGTAATTCGGGATGATGAGAAAACCCGATATTGGATCCAACAGATTTTGCGGTACATGGATAAAGCGATCAAAAGTAAGAAAAAAGAACTAACACCGGAATCAATTGACGAAGTTATTAAACCCGTTTACAAAGAAAGGAGTACGGAAATGTCCTTAACTTTTTTAGAAAAACTCGAAGCGAGAGGTGAAGCCAGAGGCAAACAAGACATGGTTTTAGCGGCTTTGCGGGCAAAATTTAAAAAATTTCCCAAACACATTGAAACAGCAATCCGTCAAATGTCAGACCCGATTGCTTTAGAGTCGTTAATATACGATGTATTTGCGAGTCAAACCTTAGATGAATTTGCTAAGGCTTTGGAGTAAATTTGCAATTTGTTTACAAAGAATGGATTACTAAAATTCCCTTAACTTTTTTGCGCTATGCCGTTTTCTTACGAAAAACTTACGACGAAATCTCAGGAGGCGTTATCGGCTGCTCAGGAATCTGCGATTAAATCGGGGCATCCTGAATTAACGCCGTTACATTTGTTCGACGCTCTTCTCAATGAAAAGGATGGCAATGTTCGTCCCATTCTTGAAGCGGTTGGTTGTCGTCTTGCTCAACTCGATAAAATGGTCGATGCTGAGTTGCGTCAATTGCCTAAAATATCCGGCGGCGGCACTGCTCCTCAACCAAGCGGAGAATTTCAGCGTGTTCTCTTTACTGCCGGGGAAGAAGCCGAAACGATGAAAGATGATTACATCTCTACCGAACATCTTTTGTTGGCTCTGGAAAAAATTCCTTCCAAAGTGAAAAACGTACTTAAACTCAACGCTTTGGGACGTGATGAATTACTGCAAGGTATTAAAACAATACGCGGCAGCGCCAAAGTGTCTGATGCGGATCCTGAATCGAAACTTCAGGCGTTGGCGCGATATGGTATTGATTTGGTCGAACGCGCCAAAAAAGGGAAACTCGATCCGGTAATCGGACGCGATGCTGAAATCCGCCGTGTTATTCAGGTATTGTCGCGTCGTACAAAAAATAATCCTGTTTTGATTGGCGAACCCGGCGTTGGTAAAACCGCTATTGCTGAAGGTTTAGCGTTGCGAATTGTGGACGGCGATGTGCCGGAATCACTTAAAAATAAACGCGTTATTGGTCTTGATATGGGTTCGCTTGTTGCCGGAACGAAATTTCGCGGCGAATTTGAAGAACGTTTGAAAGCGGTTTTGCGTGAAGTCGATGAAGCCGCCGGTCAAATTATTCTGTTTATTGACGAGTTACACACGTTGGTTGGAGCGGGTCGTGCCGAAGGCGGAAGCGATGCCGCTAATTTACTCAAACCGGCGTTGTCGCGTGGCGAGTTACGGTGTATTGGAGCAACAACGTTGGATGAATACCGCAAATACATTGAAAAAGACGCTGCTTTGGAACGCCGTTTCCAACCGGTTTTTGTTGACGAGCCGAGTGTTGAAGACACGATAGCGATTTTGCGCGGTTTGAAACCCCGTTATGAAGCGCATCACAAGGGAGTTAAGATTACGGATTCTGCGTTGGTAGCGGCTGCTGAAATGTCTCATCGTTATATTGCCGACCGTTTTTTGCCGGACAAAGCGATTGATTTGATGGACGAAGCGATGTCACGGTTGGCGATGGAACTTGAAAGTGTGCCGACGGAGATTGACACGGTGCAACGGCGTTTGGTGCAACTCGAACTGGCGGCGCGTCAACTTGCCGACGAAAACGAACCGCACGCTCAGGAACGGTTACGCGATATTGAAAGGGAAATTGCCCGCTGTAAGGAGGAACTTGCCGAACTCCGAACTCAATGGGAAAAAGAAAAAAACGGCGCTTTTGATATTCATCAACTCCGCAGTCGTTTAGCCGAGATTCAATTGGAGTACAAAAATCTTGAAACTCACATCAACACCGAACAATCACAAGGAAGATTAGTTGATGAATCGCAGTTTCAAAAATTGTTTGAATTAGACCAAAAGCGAAAGGCTCTTGAAAAACAAGTCGAAGAAGCCGAACAATCGTAGTAACGGCTTATTTTATTTTATAACCGCAAAAAATCAAAGAGGTAATTTATGTACAAATTGATTGTGCTGATATGTTTTGGTTTTGTTGACATGCTTTCCGCCGCCGAGCCGATTGATTTTTTTGGTGTGAAACCGTCACGGAGTGAGAAATCCGGCAACACCACGCGGTACTATCATTCCAACGGTTCCCTGATGGGACGAGCCGAAACCAGTGGAAAAACAACCCATTATTACAAAGCCAACGGCGCTTCAGCCGGACGAAGTGATCAAGTCGGCAGTACCACACAATTTTATCATTCCAATGGTTCTTATGCCGGAAAAACAGTTGTCAAAGGACGTACAACCCAAAGGTATTACGCCAACGGAAAATCCGCAGGTCGAAGTGAAACAACCGCTTCCGGCGTTACACAATATTACAAAGCTAATGGTTCCAGCGCCGGACGCAAAGAAGATCGCGGTTCAACCAGCCGATATTACTATTACAATCCGTAACCGCCGATAACGAAACTTTGAACGGTAACAAATTGGTCTTTTGTAATCTATCAGCGGAATTTTCCAAAACGTCTTTTAACAGTTTCCGCAAACCTTATTTTCAACCTAATTTTTTCCTAACGATTGTTTAAAATAACCTCAGTAGAGACGCAATGTCTTGCGTCTCTACAAACCTTATTACCTCATTAAAAACGTAAACAAATAATGAGGTAATGAGGTTGGTTGTGGGGGGAATCATTTTGCTACTGAGGTTTTTTTGGTGAATCGTTTAGTAAGAAAAATTAGGTGGAAATGAGGTTGTTTGTTCAGTATTCAGACGTGTAAAAAATATTCCGCTGATATATTACCAATTAATTAATTAATTAAAAATTCTCAACCGGCGCGACCTTTCAGGAGAAAGGATCGCCTACCTAATTTCATACTCCGCTTGGTTCAAACGATTCTTCTGCGGAACGAAATTCGAAGTCGGCATTTTTAGTTCCTTCGGGAGGAACGGTAAACATCATTGCGCCGTTTGTGGCACGAGTTGGAATTTTGTAAGGGCACGAATTCGTTTTATTGGTTGTTTCATCATTCCCTTTTGTTTCAGGATCGTTCCATGAAAGAAACACGGCATAATTCCCCGGCATTGCGCCGCGTTTTTTAGTCTTCATTAGCGTCAGTGAGTATTCGCCGTGCTTATTTGTTTTGCCAAACGCTGCTTCCGGTGTTTGCCCGTTCACCATTGCTCCTTGAAACAAGACGGTAATATTTTGACCGGGTTCACCGTCAAAAGTTACTTTTCCCGATACCGTTACCGTTGGAGAACCACACCCGGCAAAACTGAATGTCAGAACACAAAATAAGTAAAGAAAACAATGAATGTTTTTCATTGTTTGTTGTTGGCACACAAAAAGTTAAAGTTAATGCGATAGTAATATTTCAGCGGAATGGTCATTAATCACAATAGTTCCGTCAAAATAAAAAACAGTTTAAAACCGTTACAGATACCGCTAACGGGATCGGTAACGATAATATTAAAATGGCGGAATGTTACGGAACACTAACAGATTCATTATCGGCAATTGCGCAAAGACAACCCCAAATTCCAATCATTTGCAAATTGGTTCGGTTAGCGGCATAGCCGATTCCGACGTCAATATTGTTACTGATAAACCTCACGGAGGCGTCACTTCCTGTTACATTCATTCCGTTGGTATGATAGGAACCGGCAGACCTTTTACAAAAATTAGCTTGGTTCGTACTACCACTTTGACCGCAGGTGGAAAGGCACAGTTCCCAATCATGCGAAATGAGAGTTGCCGATTTCGGTGAAGCAGTGTAAAGATGATTGGAAGGAACACTCGACCAATAGGTTGACCGCCGCGGTTGAGTTTCCGGCTGATGGCGTTCAACAAAAAGTATGGTATTGGTCGTACCATCTGTAATCGAAGCAATGGATTCAATAGATTTGGAACCTTGCGTTGCCGGCTGGAGGTACAGAGTATGCAAAATGCCGCGCATGTATGCTCTTGCGGTTCCTCCCGCTCCGCCGTCTTCATCCCACCACCATCCTCCGCCGGTATTCGCTCCCGCAACACCGCGATATGAAGTTTGATATTGTTGAAACGCCGTATATTTTCCGTGATTCTCTGTTGCCGGGATTGATTGTATTCCGGCGCCTGGGTCTGTGGGACATTCATAGATCATCATACGTGTTTTAGCCAGTTCTTGGTTTTGTTTAGAGCCAAGAGTTGCGTTCTGTAAACTTGCGGCTCCATAGTACATGTCGAATGCTGCTTGTTGTTCTAAAAAAGGGAGAAGTGCAACACCCCACATCGAAAAATAACGCCAGAGGTTAGAAGTGGACGGATCAGTAGTAGTAGGTTTCTGCCGATCCACCGCACCAAACGGGAATTGTTGATAGGCGTCGTGATAGTTGTGAGAAGCAATCCCCAACTGTTTCATTTTGTTGGCACATTGCATTCTCCTTGCCGCCTCGCGCGCGACTTGGACTGCTGGTAACAGAAGAGCGATTAACATGCCGATAATCGCAATCACTACGAGAAGTTCAACCAGCGTAAAGGCATCTCTTGTTTTCCCTATTTTCTCTTTTTTCGTCCCCCCCCCCCCCCTTGCCTAAATTAACATTGGTCTGCGGGAACAATAGATTTTCCAGCGAAAACGCTGAACGTAAACTCAATACAGTCAAGCAGATCAGAGTGAAAACTACTTGTCCGAACCAGTTCAAAAGATTTAACAATGTGAACATAAGTTGTCCTTTCCTAAAAAGTATTTTAATGTTTTTGACAACACGCCAAAAAACAAATCATGCAAAATTCATGCCATATCAAAAAAGAGTAAAAACCGTGATATTTCACGGATCGGCTAGATAATATCATGGCGAAATAATTAAAAAAGTATCCATTTTGTTAGGAATGTTAAGCGTTGAAAAAATATACTCGTTACTCGGACGCGAACAACGTTACTTATCAGAACGAATCCGACTATCTGTTTCGTCCAGTAAATCAAATTTTCCAATATTAAAACACCTCTAAGAAATTCCGCAAGGGAGGATGTCAGAAAATGAATCATTTTTTCCAGATTATTGATCTAACTGGACTTTTGCAAAGTTCATAACCATTTGTATTAAAAGGATTGTAATCTATCAGCGGAATTTTCCAAAACGTCTTTTAACAGTTTCCGCAAACCTTATTTTCCACCTAATTTTTTCCTAACGATTGTTTAAAATAACCTCAGTAGAGACGCAATGCCTTGCGTCTCTACAAACCTCATTACCTTATTAAAAACGTAACAAATAATAAGGTAATGAGGTTGGTTGTCTAAATTCAGACGTGTAAAAAAAATTCCACTGATATATTACAAAATAATAATTCCGCTGATAGATTAAAAATACTCAACCGGCAAAATTTAATGTCCCTTTATTTTTTTCATGGCTTCTTCTTGTTGCGCG
>JAIRLW010000585.1 GCA_031259095.1 Planctomycetaceae bacterium
AAATAGTAGTCCGTTTGTATCAATCATACCGATTGATCAAATTCTTTTTTATCAGATTGAATCAGAAGTTTTAATCTGACAGATTATTGGCAGTAATACAGAGTGTTGACGTTAATAGAACAACCAAATAGAGAAATGACCGGATTCAATAAAGAAAAAATACAAATATCAAATACTCTTTCCAGTAACGAAAAATTTGGAGAAGATTGGAGAAGATGACGATTAATATTGCTTGGGATATGGTACCGAAGTGACGGTTTTGTTTGGGAGACAGGACAGTTTGCCTTCGGGAGCCGGAATGCAAGAAACAACATTGGCGGCTGTCGAATAACGTGAAACATCGATTTGAAATTTACTTCGTTCGAGTGTTACCGGAGCGATTCTGCCGTACAAATCTTTTGATTGAGAACGTGCGGTTATTGCCGGCAATCGTTCTTGAGTTGTTGGAAGGGTCTGAAAATAGCGGGAAGTTGACTTTGTTGAGGTTTGAGAAAAATAATCTTCCTGTTGCCGCGGAGCAACCACCGTTGTTTCCTGTGTCCGTTTATTCCAATAAACGGTGTTGCCTTTCAAGCCTAATCGTGGATTTGTCGGCGGATAAGCGGGATTTCTACAGTCATAGATTGTTCTTCCGTCGGCATAACGGATTACATTGATTGTGGTCATTGTTGTTTGAGTTCCTTTTGATTGGTTTGTGTGTGTTCATTTGTCGGAGTTTTTTCTTTTGTGGTCGATTCGAAAGCGTTTTAAGCGGATTTTGACTTTTTTTCCCGTTAGTCCAATCAAAACAGATGGATTGAAAAAAAACTGATTTTTTTATACTGCATCAGCAAATGTTTGTTCGGCACGCGAAAAAAGTCCAAGACCAAGAAACAGAATAAAAATCAGTAAAACTAATCCCGTTAGAACCGCAGACCATGAAACCATTCCGGTTCCCAGCGTCATCAGACGAAACAGTTCAGTCGGGAGAATCATGGGATTCAACACACACCAAAACCGCCACGATTCAGGAACCAACGACAAAGGAATAATAACAGCGGAAATCATCATGCCTAATTGTGTCAAGAAAGGAACCGCCAGAACTAAGTCTCGATAACGTACAGTTACCGCCGCAACAAGAAGTCCTAACCCAAGTCCCAATAACAATACATAAATCATCACCAACGGCAGTAAAAACAAAAACATGTTCGGATGAATCGACGCACCGCAAAACCAATAAATCGTATAAATCAGTACAAAAAGTAACACCTGAATCGCCCACCGGAGAAGATTACTCAACACCAACGCTATCGGAATTACCAGACGTGGAAAATAGACTTTGCCTAACATATCGCGGTTGTCCAGCAATACCCGTGAAATCTGTAATAAACAAGACGCAAAGTAATTCCAAATAATCAATCCGGCAAAATAAAACAACGGCGGCGGTAATTCATCGGTCGGAATTTTAGCAGCCATCGAAAAAACAATCGTGAAAATCCCTGTCGCAAACAACGGTTGAATCAACCACCAAAGCGGTCCAAGAATCGTTTGTTTGTAGTAAATGACAAAATCACGATATACAAACAATAAAATTAAGTAACGATAACGCCAAAGTTCCGCCGGATCAAACCGAAACCAACCATGAGGAGGAACCACCACCGTTTGGACAACAGATTGCTTGTCATCAGGAAATTGAATCATTGGATTTCAATGTTGTAAAATTTTTTAACAGAAGGCAATTTCTAAAAACTCATTTTTTGATCGACCAAAATCGATTTCGGTCGATTTTGGTCGATCAAAAAATGAGAGGTAGGCGATCTTATATCAGGTAGGTCGCAACGGTTGAGCCGGTTTTCCCATTTCCGTCCGCCCACAGGGTCAAGTCGGCTATCGCCGACGCAATGTTTCGGCGAAACATTGCCTACCTGTCGGTTATCCACCTTGGGGATGGTTCAAACAAAAATTCCACTGATATATTACAAATAATCTAGCCGAACGGTGAAGTACTGTCAACATCTTGTTGGTAAATAGAAATCAGCTGTTCGAGTGAGGCTTGAAGCGTGAACGGAGTTGTCGCTAATTCCGTCAGGGCAAGAGATGTTTCACAACGCGCCGCAACCATTTCACCAATCGCGTTCACCCACTCAGTTTTCGGCGCATCCAACGCAACACGTCGAATACGTTGCGGGAAAAAATCATCCAGCTCACGCGAAATTCGGTCGGAATACACCACGCCAAGTCCTGCCGCCAACGCTTCCATTGCCGCAATCGGCAAGCCTTCATAAAACGATGGAAGAATAAATACGTCAAACAACGAACAAAGTAAATCAGGAATATCGGAACGTAAACCTGTTAAAATCACTCGATCTTCCAATTTTCTGTTTTGAGTATCACAGCGTATCTCTTCCCATTGTTCCCCTTGTCCAACCAGCACAGCATATACATCCTGTCCCCCCTCTCGATTACCTATTTTAACAGTTGATTTTTCATACAAGGAATCGTTTTTCATATCTTGTAAAAATTCCATGAGATCAAGGAGAAAGCAGTGATTCTTTGGATGACTAAACCGTCCGACATGTCCGAGAATAATTGCGTGATCGGGAATGCCTAACTCACGCCGAAACCGTTTGCTTATTTCATTTTTATTTTCGTTGCGCCGACGATTCGCGTCTTCAAAAACCTTCGGATTAATACCAGTGCAGAGTATTTGTTTTTTCGCGTTCTGAGATTGTGTAGCAAACGAGGTGAATGATTCGGCAGCAGTTTGGGAACAGGGTAGAATATTCGTAGCGTAACGAAAAATATAGGGGCGTCCGTAAACATAATGAATGAAACGGCGATAGAATCGGGGATTTTCGTACTTCGAGGCGTGAACCGACATCACACGAACAGGAACTCGTTCCTGAGCGGCAAGACGTAATATTTCACCGGATAAATCAAACTGGTGAACATGAACTGCGTCATATTTATTGTTGCGCAATACTTTCCGAACGCCGCGTAAATACGGATTGCACCAACTCCAAGGCAACGGACATTTCGAAAACGGAACGAGATGTAGTTTGGAGCCAAGACGACAGAGTTCCGATAAAATGACGTTGTTCTTCTGACTGAGCAGGAAATCAAACCGGACACGCGGATCACCCATTCGGAGCAAATCCAAAATCCACTTTTCCGCTCCACCCGCATCACTCAACGTTCCAAATACCTGTAAAACACGTTTCATTTTATTTTTGGGAACCTCTAAAAATACTATATTGGGTCTTTTGAAAAATTAATTTTATTTCGACTTCAATCGATTGAAATCGAATAATTTGTTTTTGGCAAAGGGTATATTTAGAAGTTTCCAAAACTATCTGCGTAAATTAGTGTAATCTGCGATAATAAAATAGTATTAGAGGTTCAAATTTAATCCGTCGCTGCCGCTCTGGTTTCTGTTTTCCTGTTCTAATTTCGTAATATATCAGTGGAATTTTTACAAAGATTTTGATTTCATTTTCACCAACCTCATTGACGCCTAATTTTCTTAACAAAACAACCTCAGTAGCAATAAATCACAAAAAATCCGAACCTC
>JAIRLW010000442.1 GCA_031259095.1 Planctomycetaceae bacterium
TGTAATCTATCAGTGGAATATTTTTAACACGTCTGTAATATCTGAATATTGAACAAACAACCTCATTTCCACCTAATTTTCTTAGGAAGAAATAAGGTTGAAAATAAGGTTGAAAATAAGGTTTGCGAAAACTGTTAAAAGACGTTTTGGAAAATTCCACTGATAGATTACAATTAATTTTATTTCGATTTCAGCTGACTGAAATTGATTAAAATCGAATCGTTTGTTTTTGGAAAAGGGTATATTTAGAGGTTCCCAATTATTTTGATGTCCTATAAATCCCTCAAAATAATCTGCGAAAATCGGCGTCATCTGCGGATGATTTTGTCCCTACCGACAGCAAAAGCCGTGACCATAACAGAATGGTTTTGTCCACTCTTTACAGCCGCGGCTCTCACTGCAAGTCGCAAACGTTTATTCAAACGCGAATTTCAAAAGTTATTTTATCTGGAGAACAACAGTTCCGTGTAAGTTGGCAAGGGCCAAAGACCATCGTCAACCGATTCTTCAAGCGAATCGACCGTCGTCCGCAACACTTGCATTGCCGGAATAACCGTGCCGCAACAATATTCCGCTGATTTTTGCGCTTCGCCTTCGGGAATTTCGGCAACCACTTTTTTCAACAGCCGGAGTTGTTCGATTAAAGCGTCGATGAGCGCGTCGAGTTCATGTAACAAGTCCTTTTGTGATTTTGTTGTTGCCGCTTGCGCCAGCACCGTTTTGTAATTGAGAACAGCCGGCAAAATCATTGTCCCCGCTACTTCAATCGCGGTATTGGCTTCAATATGAATCGTCTTGACATAATTTTCAGCGTAAATTTCGTGACGGCTATCCGCTTCGGTTTTACTGAAAATTTTGTATTTCCCGAACAATTCGACCGCTTTTTTACCGTTCAGAAGCGGCAGACATTCGGCGGTTGTAACAAGATTCGGCAAACCGCGTTTTTGGGCTTCCTTTTTCCATTCTTCCGAATAGCAATTGCCGTTGAACAGAACCGCCTGATGTTCTTTGATTGTTTTTGAAACAATTTCCTGAACTGCAGCGTTGAATTCTTTTTTATTTTTCAACGCCTGTTCAAGTTCTGTTACTAAAATATCCAGACTTTCCGCAACGATGGCGTTCAAGACGGTTGTTGATTGCGCAACGTTTTGACTGGAACCGACGGCACGGAATTCAAATTTGTTACCGGTGAACGCGAATGGACTTGTTCGATTACGATCTTCGCTATGCCGTTTGAGCGGCGGCAAGGTCGAAACGCCAATTTCAATCGGCGCCATTTTTTTAGAGGACGTTGTTGTTCCGGCGGCAAGTTGCCGGAACACTTCTTCGAGCGCACTGCCGAGAAAAATACTCATAATTGCCGGCGGCGCTTCGTTGGCTCCGAGTCGGTGATCATTGTTTGCGCCGCTGACACTCATACGAAGCAGATCGCCATGTTGGTGAACCGCCCGAAGAACAGCGGTGGTAAAGAACAGGAATTGAGCGTTTTCGTGCGGGGTTTCGCCTGGATCGAGAAGATTTTCACCGTCGTCGGTCATAATCGACCAGTTATTATGCTTACCGCTTCCGTTAATACCGGCAAACGGTTTTTCATGCAATAAACAATGAAATCCGTGCCGTGTTGCGATATTCCGTAACAATTGCATAATAAGCATTTGGTGATCTGTTGCCAGATTGGCCGCTTCGAAAAATGGAGCCAATTCAAATTGAGCCGGAGCCACTTCGTTGTGTCGGGTACGAACCGGAATCCCAAGCAGAACCAATTCATATTCCAATTCGGTCATAAACCCGATCACTCGTTCAGGAATCGAACCGAAATAATTATCTTCTAATTCCTGACCTTTCGGCGGTTTTGCGCCGAACAACGTCCGACCTGTTACGAGAAGGTCTGGACGCAACGCGGCAAGACGACGATCAATGAGAAAATATTCCTGTTCTGCTCCGACCGTAGGATAAACCCGTTTTGCCGTTTTGTTGCCGAACAGTTTTAATACTCGCAACGATTGTTGTTCGAGAGCCGCCATTGAACGAAGCAACGGTGTTCGCATATCCAACGCTTCGCCGGTCCAACTCACAAAATAAGTCGGAATAACGAGCGTCGAACCGTTTTTATGACGGAAAATAAATGCAGGACTTGACGGATCCCATGCGGTGTAACCGCGTGCTTCGAAGGTTGCGCGGAGACCGCCGGATGGAAAACTGCTGGCGTCCGGTTCACCGCGAATGAGTTCACTGCCGCTGAATTTGGCGATTGCTTGTCCGGTTCCGGTTGGAATGACAAAGCAGTCGTGTTTTTCAGCGGTGCTGCCGGTCATGGGTTGGAACCAGTGAGTGAAATGAGTGGCGCCGTGTTCGGCTGCCCAGGCGTGCATCGCTTTGGCGACTGTTTCCGCAATATTCGGATCAAGTTGTTTCGAACTGCCAATTGTTTCCTGTAACGATTCGAACACTTTTTCCGGTAACCGTTCCCGTTGTACCTTTTCATTGAAACAATGATTGCCGAACAGCGATTTCAAATCGGCGGTTTTGCCGGCAAAGGAAGATGCGACTGAATTGGGGTCTGCGGCAATCGCAACTAAAGTTTTACGTCGAACATTGTTCTGTGTCATAGTCTAAAGTTCTAATGTTAATTGTTGAAGCAAACGTAAAGAATACCCAAAAGTATATTTTAACGTTTTTAATAGCATTCTCCATGCCAATCATTAAAATATAATTAAAATAAATCACGAACTCCTTAAATCAGAAAATCTTACGGTATGTTTTTATTATTTTTTTAATCAGAAAAAAGACTCCATGCGCGACATTTTTGTTGACATTATTGTAGTCTCCGACAAATTTGTCGTAATTTGTGAAGCATCAAAAATGGAGATATTAGGGACAATAGAGATATTTAGAGACAAATTGGGACGAATAATTCTGTGATTAAAAATGAATTTTTAGAAGTTCCAAAATGGAAATTTCTTGGCATATAAAGTATAATTCTAACTATCCATGAATTTTCACGAATGATCACGAATAAAAAATTTGTGTAAAATCGTGTTAATTCGTGGACAAAAAAGAGTTTGTGGAAATTGCCGTTCATTAAACTTCGGCGAACTCTGTGGTTAATAAAAAACAGATAATATTTTAATGGAATTTCCGTAATCCTATCGCAACTGATTCGGGTAATGAAATTTTCCGTCCCGTAGGGATGATATATCGGTAGAAAACTAAAATATCTGTTTTTCAAAATTTTATTTCAAATTTTCTTACTATGGACGAGACCGGTATTATTCATCAGATTCTGGGTGATTTACTGATTATTCTTTGTGCCGGCTTTATTGCCGGAACAATTTGCCGATGGTTGCACATGCCGATGGTTGTTGGTTATTTGCTGATTGGGGCATTGATTGGCAGTGGGATGCTTGGGATTCTTACAACAACATCTGTTGAAGTCAAGACAACAAAAACAGAAACGAAAACAGAAACGAAAACGGAAACGGAACAAAAATTACAGGTTACCGATACGGAACCGCTTGATTTCAGACTTCAAAAAGATCCGCGATTGGAAGAAGCGGAACAGGAATTGGAACATCTTGCCAATGAAATTAAAGCAGAGGAAGTGGAACACAAAGTTCTTGATCAATTTGCTCATTTAGGCGCCAATTTGTTACTGTTTGCGATTGGTCTTCATTTTTCGCCGTCGGAATTGGCAAAACTCTGGCGATTCTTTCTTGTGGGCGGTTCGATTCAGATGTTGGGCGTGATTCTTCCGTTGACATTTTTTGTTCCGATTATTGGCGGCGATTGGAAAATAGGACTTGTTCTTGGTTCTGCGGTTTCATTAAGTTCGACGGTTCTTGTGTTCAAATCGCTTGAAGATATGGGTCAGGTTGGCTCGCTTCATGGAGTCCGCGCGGTTGCGATTTTGCTTTTTCAGGATGTTGCGGTTGTTCCGCTTTTGGTTTTGATTGGTTTTATGGCTGCGCTTGCTTCCGGTTCAGGCGAAAGCGGCGAAACATTTTCCCAATTGGTTTCTCTCGGACTTGGTTCGATCATTTTTGTTATTTTTGTTGTGTTTGTTCGATTAGTGTTCTGTAAATACGGAGTTCCGTTTTTGCTTGGATTGCGAAGCGTTGAGATTATTGTTCTTTTTACCATGTTCCTTTTGCTTGCGGTTTCAGGCATGGCGATTAGTCTTCATTTGCCGGGAACAATGGGAACATTGGCAGCCGGCGTTATTTTAAGTGAAACACGTCTGACCAATCAGATTACAGCGGTAACAGTCGCTATGCGTGAAACATTTTCGGCAATTTTTTTCGTTTCACTTGGTGCGTTATTTGATCCGTCTATTTTGTTTACAACGCCAATCTTAACACTTGGAGCGTTATTGGGTTGTCTGGCGGTCAAAACGTTAGCGGCAGGAATTGCTTTTCGGGTTTTAGGACTTTCTTGGGTTGCGGCATTGGGAATGGGGCTTGGTTTATCGCAACTGGGCGAACTTTCCTTTGTGTTACTTTCACAAGGCGTTTCGTCGGGACTTTTTGATTACGAAACGTACCAACGAATTCTTTTCGTTGCGCTTACATCCATTATCCTGACTCCGATGTTCTTGAAGATTGCGTTACGGCTCACGCCGGAACATAACGCAGTTCACGGCGGAGAAGAAGATCACGCGGTAATTTTTCCTGAAGACGCATCGAAAAAGGCGGTTGTTGTTGGTGTGGGACCGGTTGGCGGACGAATTGCAACATTTTTAGAAACAATTGGTTTTGAAGTTGGTTTAATCGACATGAATCCGGTCAATTTACACCCGTATGCGCAACACGGTTTTCGTACGATTTCCGGCAATGCTGTTGACGAAGAAGTGTTACGGCTTGCGGATATTCAGCATGTAACATTGGTTGCGGTTGCGGTTCCCGACGATCTTTTTGCGGAAGAGATTGTTAGTGCGGTGCGTAAGATGAACGACCATTGTGTTCTTCTGTCTCGTTGCCGTTACATTGGCAACATCCCTAAACTGGAAAAACTCGGAGCCAATCTGGTTCTTTGCGGCGAATCCGAACTCGCCAACACCGCCATTCGGACATTACGAAAATTGTTTCGATAAACAAAAACGGAAAGCAATTTTGGGAATTACCAGAAGAATAACAAATAAAAAGGGCAAACACTTTAGTGCAAAGCGCTGCCCAACATTTCGAAAAATCCGTCGGATGTCTCATCAATCCATTGGAGCGAAGGGGAGTCGAACCCCCGACCTCAGCATTGCGAACGCTGCGCTCTCCCAATTGAGCTATCGCCCCATTTTTATGAAACAAAATTTTGTTGATACAAAAAAACAATATCAACCCTTTTTATTCCTGTGCCGAAGGTTTGAATAACGGACCGGATTCGGAATCTCCAATGCCACCTTTCAACAGTTCCGGCGATATATTATTCGCCGCCGTTTCACTGCCTTCACCTTCAGGTTGTTGTTCAGCGGCAGCCGCTGCCGCTTCCTGTTCCTCCGTCCATTCAGCACGCTTACGGGATAAACCAATTTTCCGCTCTTCAGGATCAACCCGCAGTATCTTGACTTCAATTTCTTCACCAACTTTCACAATGTCTTCAGGATTTTCAACCTTGTGATTCGCTAATTCTGAAATATGGAGCAAACCCTCCAAATCGTCTTCCAAACTGATAAATACCCCGAAATTGGTTATTTTCGTTACACAACCTTTCACCAATTGATTTGGTTGATATTTGTCCGGGATTCGTTTTTCCCACGGATCTTCGGTAAGTTGTTTTAATCCCAACGCAATCCTACGACTCTTTTTGTCCACCGAAAGGATACGGCATGTTATTTGTTGTCCTTTCGTTATAATCTCATTCGGATGCGAGATTTTACGTACCCAAGACATGTCGCTCACGTGCAGCAAACCGTCAATTCCTTCTTCAATTTCAATAAACGCTCCGTAATTGGTCAAATTCCGAACCGTTCCCACCACTTCCTTGCCAATCGGATATTTTTCATCGACCTGTTCCCAAGGATTATCTTGTGTTTGTTTAATCCCAAGCGAAATTTCCTGACGATCTTTGTTAATCAAAAGAACCGCCACTTCCACTTCGTCCCCAACCGAAAGCATCTCATTGGGATGATTGATCCGTTTCGTCCATGACATTTCACTGATATGCACCAACCCTTCAATACCTTCCTCAAGTTTAATGAACGCACCGTAACTCATTACGTTCACAACAGTTCCTTTAACTCTTGCGCCCACAGGATATTTTTCTTCGATATTCGCCCAAGGACTCACTGTTTTTTGTTTCAGACCAAGCGAAATTTTTTCTTTTTCACGATCAATACTCAGAATGACCACTTCTAATTCCTGATCGATTTTGACCATTTCGTTTGGATTATTGATTCGTCCCCAACTCATATCGGTTATGTGGAGCAACCCGTCAATTCCGCCAAGATCAATGAACGCGCCAAAATCGGCGATATTTTTGATAGTACCTGTACGAATTTCTCCTTCGTTGAGTTGGTATAAGAGTGCGGTTTTTTTCTCTGCCCGTTCACTCTCAATCATTGCCCGGCGACTGACCACAATATTACGTCGTGCTTCATCAATTTTGAGAACTTTGCATAAAATATTTTTATTGATATATTCGCCAATATCATTGGGACGCCGGACATCGACCTGACTTGCCGGCAAAAAGACGGGAACGCCAATATCGACCAAAAGACCGCCTTTGATTTTGCGGAGAACTAAACCGTTAACGACATCGCCTTCC
>JAIRLW010000447.1 GCA_031259095.1 Planctomycetaceae bacterium
TTTCCGAACTGGTTGATGTATTGGAGACGGAAATTCATTGCGGAACGGAACGTTTCACGTTTTAGATTCAGACCGGCGCGGAAAAACCATTGGTCATACACAGCCCTATCGTAACGCAATCCAAACAAGTTCGAAGCGGTTCCGTAATCCAGATAACCGTTTTGTGCCGCAAAAATATAGTCCAACCCGATTAACGGACGAAAAATATAATTGTTTCCGTAGTAACGCGGTTTCGATAATTCAAAACTCATGGAAAAAGTATCGCCGGAAGTTTTACCGGAATACCGTTCCGCGCCGTATTTTGGATCAACTTTGGTCAAATCGAGAAACCGTCGCGAGTTGTATTCCTGATGGGCGTAACCCAAAAAACCGTAAATATCCGTACCGTAATAATTTTTCTGAAAATACATTGCGGCATGGTAATCGTCGGCTTCAACCCGATCGGAGTTTTGCCAAAGATACGGAGCAAAATATCCAAACAGAACGCCCACACGCGAGGTTGGTTTTCTCTGAATATCCAACCCAATCAAAAGACCGGTACGCGAAATTCCGTAACCATCCGAATTGCCGTCGCCTTTTGTTTTGGTTTGAAGATGAGTTACGTCCGCCCAAAAATTATTTTCGCCCATGAAATAGGGAACATCACAAGTTGTTGCCGCTTCATCCATAAGATGCGAGTTGAGCGGTTCATATTGACCGCGATAAGTTGTTGCCCCTGCGCCGGCTCCGCGATGTTCCAAACCGGTAACCGCTCCATAACCATTGTTGTAAATAATCGGCGAACCGCTGTACAATTCACTGCCAAGCGTTAAGCGGTTGAACACCGTGCGGTAAGGCGAATAAAGACTCAACTGGAATCCGTTAAGCCGAACCGATCCGGAAAGTTGTTTGGTAATATCACGATAAATCGCGTCATATTCAATATTTCCGTCAGCGTCGGTTGTTTTGTGCGTGTTCAGTTCTTTGATGAATCCGGGCAATCCTGTTAAACCCTCGCCAACCGTATTCAACGTGCGTGCGACTTGCGCTTGATTCCAGACCAATCCGGCAGGCGTTGGAGCCGGCGGATCAGGCGGTTTGGGCGTGTCCGACTTTGTACCAACCGTCAGATAATTCTTACCGTCCGAACTTTGCTTAAACGTGAATTCCCAATTATCGCCGGATGCATCGGTAACTTGATCGCTCGAATTACTAAAAGTTCCATCAATTCCATCGACAGTTTTAAGAAACGTATAATCCGTTCCCGCCGTGTAATTCTCCACTCCGACAACATCAACCGTAACATTATTCAATATTGCCTTTCCCGCAACATCAATCACATTAAACGCGGCGCCGTTTGCGTCGTTTTTGACAATGACGTACAAAATTCCTCCAGAGGTGTATTCGAGATTTTCGTTAATTGTCAACATTCCCTCAAACGCCTGAACCGCTCCGCCATTCGCTACCGTAACACTTTTCACTATTCCTGCGCCGCCAAGTCCGCCGTCTGAAAAAATCGAAATATTGGAACCGGAAAGATTACCGGATTGGTTATTGTCTTTCGCAAGCATTAACCAACCGGATTTAATATTGGTTGCGCCGGTGAATCCGCTGCTGTCGTTGGTGAAACGCAAAACGCTGTCTTCTTGTGCGCCTTTTGTAACTGTTTTTCCTTCGATGTTTAGCGTTCCGTTTCCGGTTAATTGTCCGGCGAATGTCCCTTCACGGTCAGCGTAATTGTTTTGATTAAATGTTAAATTACCTGATTGATCAACCTTAATATTTCCTTGTAAACTCTTGGAATCTCCGGTTAACGTTCCTTGCTGAATTTCCGTACCGCCGCTGTACGAATTGGTGCCGGTTAATGTTTGAGTCAGGGTTCCGTCCACAATGAATTTGCCTGTTCCGGTAATCTTGCCTGAAAAATCCGCGTTGGTGTTTCCGGCAACCGTTAAGGTGTGATTACCGAGCAATTCCACATTGCCGGGGTCTTTACCCGGATTATCGTTAAGACCGGCAACCTTATTATCGTTATTGAGTTTGAGGGTTCCCTGTCCACTGACGGTCAACGGTTTTAAGGAATTGTCCAGTTTTGTGTTCAGTGTGAACTCGTCCGTCTTTCGCGGTAAATCAAACGTCCAATCTTTTGACGAATTAAAAGTTACGCTAACCACTAATGTCGTAGTCTGATCCGAATTGTCTCTAATCGTAGAATCAAGTGTCAGAAAACTATAAGTGCCCAACTGATCTTTGTTGTCAATAAGGTCTTGAAGAATCGTTTCATCGTCGGTATTCAACGTAATAAAAGCGTATTCGGGAGTTGTTCCAATGGAATCGTTCAACGCCTTAACCAGAATGCGCGGATCATTATCGTCTCCATTGCCGGTTACGTTTATTGTGTCGAGAAAAATACGAGCGTCGCCCTGAGAACTTGCGGATTGAACCGCGTCGCCAACGTCCAAAACCAACCGTCCATCTTGCTCAATAGTGAGTTCAGTGGCGTCGATTTTCCCGAATGTTCCTGTTTTTCCGATATAAAAATCTCCAGTCTCAATAGTCAGATGACCGGCAAAATTGGAGGCGTCGCCGTCGATATAAACGGAACCTTCGCCGGTTTTGAGAATCTTCGCGGGACTTAAATTGGAATCGCTGGAAATGTCGGAAGCAATAATTAACGTGGATTTTGCGCCGTCGGTATGAAATTGAAGAACACTGTCTTCGTCAAGATAAATATCATTTTTCGCCGTTCCGTTACCGGCTTTGATATTCAAGGTCGAATTATTTCCGACGCGGACAATGGATTGACCGGCAACATAAAACGCGCCGCCCTTTCCGGTTCCGGTATTGTCGGCAATTTCAGCGTTGCCGTCAAACGAAACCATCGAGTCGGATAACCAAAATGCTCCGCCGTTTGTTGCTTTGTTGTTGGTGATTGTTGTTGTTCCTTCAAACGAAACCGCATCAGCGTCAAGAAAAAATGCGCCGCCGCTTTGGGCTTCGTTACCGGATATGGTCGTAGAATTTTTGAAAACGAGACCGTACTCAGGATTATCTGCGTCAACCGTACCGTTTTGTTTTGCGAAAACAGCTCCGCCCGCTCCGTTAGCCGCTTTATTACCTGTTACGGTTGTTGGTCCGTTAAAAACAAGGTATGACGACGAGATAACATACAATGCTCCTCCTCCGCCATAAGTATCAGGATCGGTGAAATCGGGAGTGATAAACGTGGCGGTATTGTTGGTTAATTCGATTTCCTGAAATTGTACGCTGGAACTATCGGAATAAATCGCTCCGCCCAAAATGCCCGAATTGCCGGAGAACACTATTTTTCCTTTTGCATCCAATGCAAAAACCGGATCTGACGTATCTGAAGCATCTCCTGCCATCGCCAGATAAACTGCTCCGCCATAACCGCCGGATTCAGGATCGGTATTGGTTGCGGTATTGTTCAAAAACTGAGTTGTTCCTGCAAAGATCAAGGAATCCGTCGTTCCTGTTGCATAAATTGCGCCGCCGCCGTATCCTTCTGCGGATTTATTGCTTTGGAACGCGGCGTCCGCGTTAAACTTGATGATTCCTTCATCAAGATAAAGTGCGCCGCCATCGCCTTCGGAAACGGAATTATTTTGAAAGGTTACCAATTTGTCAAAAGTAATTTCCGAATAATTACCAGCATACAACGCCCCGCCGGAAGTTGTTGCGGTATTTCCGTCTGCGGCTGTGGTCCCTCCGAAAGTTACAGTGTCTTTGAAATCAATAATTCCTTCCTCAAGATACAACGCACCGCCGCTTCCGTAGGTTGGTGTTGGAACTGATGGGGAGGATGATAGATCAAGATCAAGTCCGGCTTTATTTTTCTTAAAAATTGCGGTTCCGTTGAATGTTACTGTCGCGTTATTGAAGTTCAACGCGCCACCGTCCGCATAAGACACATTTTCTTCCGCATTGAACGCCCCGCCAAAGGTCAGACTTCCTCCAGTTGCGGAAATGGCTCCGCCGTCGCTTCCGGCTGTGGAATTTTTTGAAAAGGTTGAGGTTCCGCTGATACTTAAAGTTGAGTCGTTGACCAACCAAAGTGCGCCGCCTTCTCCTGTAGCAGTATTGGATGTGAAGGTTGCATCTCCCGCAACTGTTATCTGACCTTCTAATAAACCAATAGCTCCGCCATCTCCATCAACATAATTGGAGGTAAAGACTGCATTGTCTTTAAAAGTTAAAATTGGCTGGTCTGAGTATGATTCCGCATAAATTGCTCCGCCGCTTGAATAACTTTTGTTATTGCTGAACGTGGCTGTTTTATCAAAGGTCAGTTTACCGCCCATTATATAAAATAATCCGGTACCTGAATAACCGCCGCTTAAATGAGCGGCATTGGAAAACCGGATTTCTCCGCCGTCAACGATATTGAAATAAAATTCAACTCCGTCATCTTCCGCCGTTTCCGCCGTTGTTGCAGTGGAACTGTTGTAACGGATTGTTGTTGTACCGGTTGAGGTAATCGTAATCACGCGGTCAATATCGTCGGGAATGAAAGAGTCGAAACCAGAGGTTGGATCGGACGTATCAACCAGTTGCCGCATAGTGGTAGTACTTCCTAATGAGATGCTAGGGACATCCGGATCATTCAAGTCGCGAAGGAAATTGTCCCTAGCCGTATTGGTTTGTGCTTCTGAAAAACGGGCAACATCCAAACTCAACAGGAACATTACAATACTCAGAACAGTAAAAGTAAAAAATTGGGATTTCATTTTTGTCATTTTCATCATTCCCCGTTCAACAGAGAGGTATTACGTAAAGTATTGAGTTTTACGTAATTTCTGTTGTTATGACGTTTTTTGTTTCAGTGATTGACCGATTGACTAATAGTACCGGTTTGGAATAAACCAGTTGACCGAAACGTCAAAACATGGAAATGAAAAAAACATATTCCTATTTTTTGATTCGGCGGCGAATCATCGGAAATCTCTGAACTTTTGTCAAGCCCAATTTTTATTTTTTGTGGTTTGAGATTGGCGAGCGGAATTTTAGGGACACTAGAGATGTTAGGGACGTTCGCGACCAATGGAAATCAAGAGGTAGGCGATGTTTCGCCTGAAATTTTTTGATTATTTTTGATTAATAGCATCGGCGATAGCCGGCGCGACGTTTCAGTGAAACGTCGCCTACTACCTTGTGTTTTGCCAACCTTTAGTTTAGTTATCTTTGCTTATCAGATAAAATTGTTGCGTTTATTTTTTATCTGCGGGGACGTAGATGACTCGTCCATCAGGCAAACGGTAGGCTTGACCAAGTAGTTCACCTTGACCGGCTCCGGTGGCGGTAGTGGCTTCGTAATGTTTGATTTCCTGGCCTTCCTTGATAATAATCTCCATATCAACGCCGCCGGGATTCGTAATCACCGTGTAATCCTTGTTTTGCAACATCGCAGGAACTTGCAAATAGGATACCAACGCTACCATTAACGCAACAGAGAAAACCAGCATCACGTCCACAAGATTCGCAACAGACGCAAGCGGTTCAACATGATCGTCCTCATCAAAAAACTTAAATTTTTTCATTGTTGTACTCTTTTATGTTAGGAGGTCTGTTTATTAATTTGTTAAGAAATTTTGTTAAGAAATTTGTTTTGTCGAGAGTCTTTCGGCGGTGAAATTCAGGAGGATCGAGTCGTCCCGATACCAACCCTTTTTCGCACTGTTAATCGCCAACGCAATCAAACTAATCAGAACTCCCACCGCTGTTGTTGAAAATGCAATCACCATCTGATTTGAAAGTGTTACAAGATCACCCTCGGCAAGTCCAACCAACGCCGGTCCCAAAGGAATTAGTGTTCCCATTAAACCGATTGCCGGTCCGTATTTGGTCAGGTCGGCAATCTTCTGTAACTCCGACCGCCACGCAGATTCAAGATCGGCAATCTTTTTGCCAATCAATAATGAATCATCGCTGTGTGTCAGTATCAGGTTAAGCGTTTTTTCAAAATCGCCCGAACCGTTAAGCGTCGGAATTGTTTCGCCCTTATTCTC
>JAIRLW010000507.1 GCA_031259095.1 Planctomycetaceae bacterium
ACATTCACCTTTTACCGAATCGTTTTGCGATCTCAAAAATGTTATGGCAAAAAAATTGATGTTGATTCTGTTTGTGTTGTTTTTTACCGTTTCAGCCCAAGCACAAACGGTTTCGTTGTCCACATTGCTGGATGAAATGGTTGACCGTGATTCCGTAACACGGTTTCCTGATCCGGCGTTTACGTGTGTTCAGGCAAGTTCTTATGATCGTGCCGCAAAAAATCCCGCCGAAAATTGGTTTGCCAACGGGGACGCTTCGCAGTTTCTCCGAGAAGAAACAAACGGCAACCGTAAAGAATGGGTTCTTATGGACGCTGACGGTCCTGGAGCGGTTGTTCGGTTTTGGATTACCGCACCGCATTACAAAGTGAAGTTCCGCGTTTATCTCGACAATAACGCAACACCGGAAATCGAAGCCAATATCGGTGATTTGGTCGGCGGTGAATTTTTAGCCGGTGCACCGTTTTCCGAAGAAACCGCACGCGGACGAAATCTCTATTTGCCGATTCCGTACGCAAAACATTGTAAAATTACCGTTGACGATATGCCGACACAGAAAAATCTGTATTATCAGATCAATTATCGTAATTACGCAAAAGAAACCAATGTTGAAACATTTTCGCTTGAAAATCTTAAATCGCTCAAAGGTAAAATTGAAAATGTTGCGAAAACACTTTTGACAGCCGGAGAGGTGTTTGTTAATCTGCCGGCAGATTCGCCTCGAACAACAATGGTCGTTCCCCAAAATGGTACACCGTTATCTCTTTTCGGAAAAGTATCTGTTCCAAACGGCGGTGCGGTACAACAAATCGTTTTCAAAATTGATACCGAAACGGAAAAATCGGCTCAAATTTTGCGAAGCACGGTGTTGTCTATTAAGTTTGATGACAAAGAAACTGTTTGGGTTCCGCTTGGAGATTTCTTTGGTAACGGTGTTGGAGTCAATCCCTATAAAAGTTGGTACAGCCGTGTTGAAAAAGATGGAACACTTATTTCTTTATGGCGAATGCCGTTTCAAAAAACGTTGGAAGCGTCACTGATCAATTACGGAACGAAAGATGTTAAAATTACGTTAATTTCATTTTGGGCGAATCAATATGATTGGAATGAACGGTCAATGTATTTTCATGCGGATTGGCGTCAACAACGTCAAATTGAAACAATTGCCGGAAAGGGAACAATTGATTGGAATTACGTTAAACTCAATGGCAAAGGTGTTTTTGTCGGCGATGTGTTGAGTGTTGTCAACCGTAATCCGGCGTGGTGGGGTGAAGGTGATGAAAAAATTTATGTTGACGGTGAATCATTTCCGTCGCATTTCGGTACAGGAACTGAGGATTATTACGGTTATGCGTGGTGTACGCCGAAATTTTTCGAATCGCCGTTCCATTTTCAACCGCGTGCCGAAGGACCAAACAATTACGGTAACACAACAAACGGTCGTGTTCGGCTTCTTGATACAATTCCGTTTACGAAAGATTTTCGTTTTGATATGGAAGTTTGGCATTGGGCAAAAACGAAAATTGATTATTCCGTTGTAACCTATTGGTACGGTTTTGAACCGGCAACTGTAACCGATTTCCAGTCGCGTCCGGTACAAATTGCGGAAGTTCAGGCTCCGGTTGCTTATCAAACGCCGCTGTTTCTGGAATTTCCGGGATTCCGTATCGAAAAATTCCCAACCGGCGGAAATCTCCAATTGCAAGGAATGAGTCAATACACAACAGGAAAATGGGACAACAATGATCAACTTTGGTGGACCGGCGCAAAATCCGGTAACAAATTGGAGTTGCTGCTTGATGCGGAAAAAGACGGTAAATATAAACTTGTTGCGGAATTGACGAAGGCAAAAGATTATGGAATTGTCCAATTCTATTTCGATAACAAAAAAATTGGTCAACCGGTTGATCTTTACAACCCCGAAGTCATTCCAACCGGAATATTAGAACTTGGTGTTATTGATTTAAAAGCGGGACGTTATCCGGTTGCTGTTGAAATTACCGGCAAAAATGATGCTGCGGTTCCGAGTTACATGGTTGGTATTGATCGTTTGCGGCTTGTTCCTGCAAAATAAATAACAGACAATAACGAACAATAACACAGATTTTCATAACTGTTTATTTTTAGTCCGCAGATTACGCAGGTTTTCACAAAGATTCATGGATTTTTTTGATTAAAATTTAAAAAGACTCTCTGTGAACTCTGTGGTTAATAAATGTGGTTAATAAAATAGACTGTTACTAATTTCAATCAGTTTCAATCGGCTTCAATCAAAATACTTTATCCTATATTTTCCGGTGTTTTCCCGATTAATTATTATTGGTGTTGGTTTGCTTGGCGGTTCCATTGGTTTGGCAGCCCGAAAATATGGTTTGGCGCAAACGGTTATTGGAGTTGGGCGTACCGAAAAAACGTTGGGAATTGCCGTCCGAAACGGGATTCTTGACGAAGCTCATTTATCGCTTGAAACAATTCCGGCTCCAACCGGTCACTATCAAATGCTTGTTGTGGTTTGTACCCCTGTTGCCGACATTGCCCGAAATATTTTTGCTGCGATTAAACATTTTGGTCATTCCGGGCGTTTGCTTCTTACTGATGTCGGCAGTACGAAAGCAAAACTGATTCAAGAGATTTCCGATTTGCGGTTTATTGGTTCTCATCCGATTGCAGGAAGTGAACGGAGCGGTCCTGATGCGGCTGATGCGGAATTATTTCGGGATCGGCTTACGGTTCTAACGCCGACCAAAAATCATTCGACCAATGATCTTGACCTTTTGCGCCGGTTCTGGCAAACACTTGGTTCTCATGTTATTGAGATGGACGCGGTAAAACATGATGAGATTCTCGCGGTAACTTCTCATCTTCCTCATGTTCTTTCGGTTATTTTAACGCGAATCGTACAAAAAGACGAAAAACCGTTTACCGGAACCGGTTTTGCCGGAATGACGCGATTGGCGGCTGGTTCACCGGAGATTTGGCGTGATATTCTTCTGGACAACAGCGATCATATTCTCAATGCTCTTCGCCGGTTCGATGTTCAACTTCAGGAACTGATCAAGGTGTTACAATCAAAAAACACCGAAACAATCGAACAATTACTCCGTGAAGCAAAATTAATAGCGGATAGCGAATATACTTCACGCGGGTAAAAAACTGCACTAAACAGTTACAAAAAATGCAGCCGAAAAGGAAAATATTGATGTTACCGCAATATATATTACAGGCTATCTTAATTGTACTTTTCTTGCTGTCATTTCCATTTCTTTTGATTTCTTTAATTGTATCTTTAAT
>JAIRLW010000523.1 GCA_031259095.1 Planctomycetaceae bacterium
GTTGATATGGTTGCGGAGGTATTTGTCAACGGTAAAAAAGTCCGCACGCTTTGGGCGAAACCTTACAAGGCGGATGTAACAGAATTTGTCAAAGACGGCGGCAACGAATTACGTGTGGATGTCACATCAACGTTTTTCAATCGTTTGGTGTATGACGCCGGACAACCGGTTGAACAACGTAAAACATGGACAATAGCAGGTCCCAAAGAAAACCAACCGTTGCGTCCATCGGGTTTATTGGGTCCCGTGCGGGTTTTGACGGTAAAATAAAAATATACCCCATTATCCTTATTATTTTTATTGTCTTTATCGTCCCTATTGACTCTGTTTTAGGGACATTAGAGACAAATTGGGACATTGGGGGACAATAAGGACAAATTTGGACAAATAATTCTGTGATTAAAATGAAACTCCGATCACCAACATCCGGTTGACAGTTCACGTCCGACTAAGTAAAATAACGTAGTTGACATTTTTTGAATTTTTGTCAAATTCGTTATTTCTAAACCTTAGACAGCTAAAAAAAGGAGACGGTGTATAGTGCGTCGTGTTGTTATTACCGGAATGGGAATTATCAGTCCAATCGGAATCGGGTTGGAAAATTTTTGGAATGCGGTTAAAACCGAACAATGTGGAATCAGTTCCATCACACGATTCGACGCTTCGGCGTTACCATGCCGTGTTGCCGGAGAAATCAAAAATTATAACGGCGAAAATTATTTCGAAAAACGTTTTCTCCAACGAACAGCGTTATTTTCCCAGTTTGCCATTGTTGCCGGTCAAGAAGCGTGGCGTGACGCTGAACTCGACCGGTTTTCATTCGATGATCCTAACCGTTGCGGAATTTTACTCGGTAACGGTATCGGCGGATTGGAAATCGACGACGAATCACATCGTAAACTGTACGAAAAAGGTAGTTCAAAAATTCCTGCAATGACCATTCCTAAAATGATTGCCAACGAAGCAGCGGGTAATCTTTCCATTCATCTTGGAATACGCGGTTCGGCGCATGTTGTTGTTACGGCGTGTGCGTCGAGCGGCGATGCGGTTGGTTTTGCGTTGGATCGTATTCGTTGCAGCCGCGCCGACGTGATGTTAGCCGGCGGGACAGAAAGCACAATTACGGAATACGGAATCGGCGGATTTTGTCAACTCAAAACGCTCAGTACAGGTTTCAATAATACTCCGCAACACGCAAGCCGTCCATTCGATAAAAATCGTGACGGTTTTGTAATGGGCGAAGGAGCGGGAATTGTTGTACTGGAAGAGTTGGAACATGCCCAGAGACGCGGCGCAAAAATTTATGCGGAACTTGCCGGTTACGGAGCCACCGCCGACGCCCACCACATGACGGCGCCAAGTCCTGACGGTGAAGGCGGAGTAAGAGCGTTACGGCTTGCTTTGCAGGATGCGGGATTGCAACCGGAAGATATTGATTACATCAATGCACACGGAACCGCAACTCCAACAAATGATCCGGTTGAAACGCGATCTATTAAAGCCGCATTCAATGATCATGCCTACAAACTCGCCGTCAGTTCAACAAAAAGCATGATCGGTCATACTCTTGGCGCAGCAGGCGGAATTGAAACAATTATTACAACGCTCGCGGTTCACGATAATTTCTTTCCGGCAACACTCAATCTGGAAACTCCAGACCCTGAGTGTGATCTCGATTATGTTCCGAATAAAGGTCGGCAAGGTGAAATCCGCGCCGCTCTGTCGATGTCGCTCGGATTCGGCGGTCATAATTGCGTGATCGCGGTAAAAAAGTTTCTCTAAAAAAATGCGAAAGACCTACTCGCATATTTAGGGAGAATGTGGGATAATTGGGACATTAGAGACAATTGTGACAATTTGTCTCTAAGGTCCTATTTTGTCCCCCAAGTCCCATTCTGTCCCTAATGTCCCACTAAATCTCCTCAAACCTCTCAAAAAAACATGGTCTCTGAAAACAACCAACAAGGTTTTATTCCCAAACATGGCGGTTACCGTAATCTGATCAGTTACCAAAAAGCCGAAATTATTTATGATGGTACGGTTTATTTTACCAATCGTTTTTACACGAAGCCTGACCGAACTATTGATCAAATGGTGCAGGCGGCTCGTAGCGGGAAACAAAATATTGTAGAGGCAAGTATGGCTTCTGCCGCGTCAAAAGAAACGGAAATCAAACTCACCAATGTAGCAAAGGCGTCGCTTGAAGAATTATTGATCGATTATGAAGATTTTCTGCGAACACGAAATTTGCCGATTGGGGGAAAAGATCATCGTTTGACGTTACGTTTTCGTGAATTGAACCGAACGCCCAATGCCGCTTATCAAACTTATATTAAAGCGATAGAAAATAAAAGTCCTGAAATTTGTGCTAACAGTATGATTTGCCTGATAAAAATTGTAACTTATCTGTTGGCGAGGCAAATACAACAACTTGAAAAAGATTTTTTGGAACACGGCGGTTTGCGTGAACGAATGACCCAAGCAAGAATTCACAGTAGGAATAAAAATAAGGAACCTCTAAAAAAATAAACACAAATTTGTCTTAAAAATATTTGTTTTAGAAATATTTGTCCCATTTGTCCCTACTGTCCCTAAAGTCCCAACTGAAGACTATAGGGACTTTAGAGACAGTAGGGACAAATGGAACGATATTTTAATTCTGTGAATAAAGATTGTGAATAAAGATATTGCTGATTATATTCTTGAAAGTTTAAACGAACCGCAACGGGAAGCTGTGCAGTTTAAGGAGGGGCCGCTTCTTGTTCTTGCCGGACCTGGCAGTGGAAAGACTCGTGTTGTAACGCATCGTATTGCGGCATTGTTACATCAAGGAGTTGGAGCGTCTCAGATTGCGGCGCTTACGTTTACCAACAAAGCCGCCGACGAAATGAAAACACGGCTTGGAATGTTAATTCCCAATCGTTCCGTCTGGATTAGTACGTTTCATAAATTCGGCGTGTATTTGTTACGGCGTTATGCCGGAATGTCCGGTATTCGGGAAAATTTCACAATCTACGACGCCGACGAAAGTCTTAGTCTTATTAAAACAATTACTGCCGGTATGACGTTGCCGTCCAGTGTTACGCCGCAACGTGTTGCAACATCAATTAGTTGGGCAAAAAATAATATGATTTTGCCCGAAAATTATCAGGTTGGCGAAGGGAGTCAACTTGGTCAAGTTGTCGAAGAAGTTTATCCGCGTTACCAGCAAGAACTCCAACGTGCCAACGCGGTTGATTTTGACGATTTATTGCTCCGTATTGCGGTTTTACTGCACGATAATCCTGAAATCCGAAAAATTTTAGATAATCGTTTTCGATACATTTTAGTTGACGAATATCAGGATACTAATACGGTTCAATATCTTATTGCCAAAGCGTTGTCTATTGATCATCCGAATCTTGCGGTAACAGGCGATCCCGATCAATCTATTTATGGTTGGCGCGGTGCGAATATTATGAATATTCTTGAGTTTGAAAAAGATTTTCCCAATGCAACAATAATTCGTCTTGAACAAAATTACCGCAGCACTCCGCAAATTTTAGCCATTGCCGATACGTTAATCGGAAATAATATTTACCGCAAAAAGAAGACATTAATCGCAGAAAATAAATCCGGCGTTCCGGTTCGTCTTGTGCGTTGTGCTAATCAACAGGAAGAAGCGGAAACGATTGCTAAAGAAATTGCCGATGAAATTCAAAATGGTGTACGAAAACCAAGCGATTACGCGATTTTTTACCGAATGAACGCTTTGTCGAGAAATTTGGAACACGCACTGCGAAGCCGGAAAGTTCCGTTTCAATTAATACGCGGTCTTGAATTTTTTAACCGAAAAGAAGTGAAGGATATTCTGGCGTATTTGCGGGTGGTGTACAATCCGTTGGATACGGTTTCCCTGACAAGAGTTATTAACGAACCGGCACGCGGAATCGGTAAAGCAACGCTTAAAAAACTGACCGATAGTGCAATACAATCAGGATTACCAACCATAGAAGCCGCACGGAATATCAATCAGTTTTCCGGTATTGCCGCCAAAACCAAACGTGCGGTAACAGATTTTGTCAAGATGATTGATTCTTTAACGGAAGCGGCGTCAAAAGAATATCCGGTTGAAACGTTAATTCGTATTGTGTTGCAGGAATCCGGTTATCGGGAACAATATCTCCGCGCGGAATCTGAAGAAGATCAAAACCGGCTTGAAAATATTGAAGAACTTCTAACGGTTGCCCATGAATTTGATACAAAACAGACTTCTGTAACGGATCAGCGTGAATTGTTGTCTTCTGATTCGTTGTCGGAATTTTTGGAACAGGCTGCATTGGTCAACGATGTGGACAATTTTGACGATGACACGGAACGTGTTTCTTTGATGACGCTGCACGCATCGAAGGGTCTTGAATTTCCGGTTGTTTATATTATTGCGATTGAGGAGGGTATTTTACCGCATGAGCGGGCGGACGATCAACTCATGCAAATTGAGGAAGAACGCCGGTTATTTTTTGTTGGAATTACTCGGGCGCGGGAAGAACTTCGTCTCAGCCGTGCGGAACGCCGTGATTTTCGCGGTGTGT